>NZ_JBFSTZ010000018.1:0-60830 GCF_041467155.1 Vibrio sp. 10N.247.310.23
ATTTCATTCAGGCTTGCAGCAAACCTCTCAACATAATTTAGACCCATAATACGCAGTCACTGTATGTGAAATCTGAGGGGTTTCAATGCCTTAGTCCTTGCAGATTTTGCACACGGCGCCGGACTAAGTCCTTAATGTCGTTGGTTTTATGGATTTTATCTGCACGTTTATGCATGTTGAGTTCAATATTGTTGGCTATACTTTGTTTTCGTGTCTCTGATTTTTGCGCTCACGTGTTGCCGTTTCCAGAGACTTTCTACTACAAACACACTTTATAAGGAGAAAAAAAACTTTGCGCGCTTGTCTTAATTTTTGAAGGAGATCACATGCTCACGCCACACTTTGCGGATCTCGTGCACGATCACTTTGGTGATATCCACGACGCCGCGGCCTTTTTTCACGTTCAACCAATCACAGTCCAACGATGGCTCTCAGGTGAAGTCCCTGTGAACCCGATGGCCGAAAAATTGATGAACATCCACGCTCGCGGTTACTTGCCGTTAGACTATCGTTGGAATGGATTTAAGGTGCACTTTGACCGTGCTACCTTGATCACGCCTGAACGACGCGAGTTTAATCCGAAAGAATTGCTCAGTTTTGCGTATTGGCGCGACGAACATCGTCAGCTCGTTGAACGCCACGGCCGAATTGATTCCCCAAAGTTTTACCCACCTAAAGAGCATCCTTTGCCATTTCGTGGCGGTCGTCGTATGCCAGCGAAGCCTTGGGTGCCTACCAAATTCAAATAACAACAACACCCACACGTGATAAATTTCTCGCTCTCCAAGGAGTAATTCTCGACATAATGTAAAGTTGTTGACTTGCCAGCCTATGCTAAGCGCTTCATTTCTTTATTTATTTCTGTAAAAATCAGTTCAACATCTTTCGGAAGTTTTTTGTAATCTTCAGTGATTTGTTCCTGACTTTTGTTAGCTAAAAAGAACAATTTCTTAGATGCTTGCATAATCAAATCCACATGTTTAGCTTTAGGGTCGATCAAATTAGCGGAGGTCCATCTTATTATTGACTTTTCGGTAAGACTAAAAAGAGGCTCTTTATATAAATTAAAACTATTCACGATTTTTACAGCATCACGCTGAGATTCAATTCTATTTTTAAATTCACTCATGATCACTTGATTCTACTTATTAAGGACTTCATCCATGTTTCTATCTGTGGGATGACTTCAATTGCGATATCGATTTGAGATTGAGTAAGGTTTTCCCCTACTCCTCTGGTGCATAATATTCTAGCTGATTCCAATATACTAAAAGCTTCTTTGTCTATATCTAAACTTGACGCCCCTAGATTACTGCTAGAGCGCCTCGAAAAATCTGGCTGATCTGAATATCCAAGGGAATAACATGTAGCAAAATTTCTAATTGAAAGAAAAATTGTCGAAAGATCGAAGACTAAGGACATTGATGATTCACATATTGAATCACGAGCTGAGTTAAAAATGTCATAAAACTTAAGACAATCAGCCTTACCACTATCATATAGGTTAGGTTTACCTAGCTCATGAAGAAAATTGGAGCCATCTTGCGAAAATACTAACTTCGACTCCAAATGTAAGTGCCATGCAAAAGGGTTCCCTTGCTCCCACAGTTCTTGGATTCGTTCATATGAATAAATGGAATAGTCCGAAGGGTTAACATGTTCTAATTGACCTTTTGCAACCATTAACATGTCAACATCAGAACCTAAGTCAATATCTCCCCGACACACGGAACCAAAAGCATAAATGTGCACAGCTTGAGACTCCACCTGTGATCAAAGCGATGATTAACGCATCGAGGTACTCCATCACTTCGTTTTCCATCGAGATGCGTAGTATTCAAGTAGGTATCGCAGCATGGCGCGCATGCCTAGCGTATCAACACAACAGCACCGACTACAAACCAATAAGGGTTAGGGATGTTCTGCAGTGCATTGAAGCCTTGTTCGACGTATGGCGCGTAATTAGGAATGAAAGACAAGATGAGAGGCACGAAGACGACTAACAGGATAAATTCATCCTTAAATCCCCTATCTCGAATGCTGATGTCATCAAGGTTACTGGCCTGCTCTTCGCCATTTTGTAATCGACGTACCCTCGCCTGATGCTTCTCATTTTCGAGTTCATCTTTACGCTTTAACGCCTCAGCTTTGTTTTGATTGAGCTGCTTATACGTCGCTACGCCACCGGTCACAAGATTCAATAATGCGCCAATCATGGGTACACCAAACGATTCAATTCAACATGTGGACCATCTCTAAGGCTTTTCCAGTCACCGCCCCAAATGATAGAGACATCAAGCTCCCTAGCCGCTTGTTTAAAGGCTTTGCTGATGGCTTCATAATACTTAAAGTCCCATGTCACCTTGCTATTTTCATCGTAAGCCACGAAATCAATCGCATGCCCGGATTGATGGCGACTTGGACGTTTGTGGCCGTCTAATTGGCTCAAGCCTTCCTGATAGAACTAATGTTGGTTGGTGTAGAGAACCTAGGTCATAAAGAGACATTTTCAGAACACTATAAAAGCCGATTGACATAAGTCGCACAGAGCTTGACTGAGAAACACCAAATACACGGCTTTTTTGCTCATCAAGCTAATCAAAATAACTGATTGGATAGTTAAAATAACCATTTTAAATCAATGATATAAAATTATTTGCAAGTTTCATCTATACTCCGCGCCTTTATTAAACGGAGCCCTAACTTTGCAAACAAACAATTATCAAAAACAAGCGATGATCTTATTTGCACTATTAACAATTGGGTCGGCTTTCGTTAACGCTTACGGAATGAACGCGACCATAGGTGAACAGCTCATAGCCTTCATTTCGTCGCTTATCAGTTATATTGTTATTGTCTCTCTGTTCTTAAGGTTCGCTAACGTAGACGTTATTAATTCCAAATATCGAACCTTGATTGGTGCAAGTTTTGTTTGCATAACCATCTTAGAGAATGTTTATCCTATGGTAATATTCAGCAGCCATGCACTTACTAGAGAGTACTATGTCATTTTTTCCATTAAGCTAGTCGTCAATAGCTATGTAGCGAACGTGATAGTTAATGAAATCAATGTACTTGGCCAGTTTTTAAAGGCACCACTATTAGATTCCATACTAATAAAGATCAAAGCACGTTTAGACTCAAAAGCGGATGCTAGTCGAGTATATAAAAAGCTATACCCTGTATTAGAGGTGCTTCTTGAGCAAGGCTATAGTTTTGATTCACAAGAAGTGAGTAGGATTGTCAACGTGTTGGGAGAACTGCCGGCATCAGGAACAAAACGAAAGAACTTCGCCAATTTATACTTAAGAGATGAAATCACTTTGCGTAAGTTGCCTCGTGATCCTTCATACTTCGACGGCCAAGCCCTTTGGCATTAAACTTCTTAAAAAAACACGCTCGATGTTCATGTGGTGGTTGATTTATAACTCGTTGAATTTGAGGGATTGATGTTTCTGTTAATAGCTATCTAATGGCAAGGAAAGATCTGAGCTTCGCCTTTTTATACAAAACTAATCAACTTAAACCTTATTCATAACTCCGTAATGGACAACATTCACCTCACAACTTTCAAATGCTGAAACTCAAGCAGTTAAGCCAAACATAAAAGTTACGTTGTATCTTATTTTCAACAAGCGAATGTTAGATTACTGTCGCTCAGCTGCCAGATAAACCACTTAAACAGGCTACTATTTCATGTTTAAATTTTGATCTATCAAACAGTTATATGAATATATTTGGTGATTAGGCAATCAAATGCTATGCACTCAGGTATCAGCTATGAATTAAAGTGTTAACATCAGGCAATTTTGTAAACTAGGTGTTTGATATGTTGCCTAAACTTTATAAGTTCAGATCCCTCCATGATAGAAACATACAGTCGATTGCCGAGTGTTCGCTGTGGTTCGATTATGCTAAAACTTTCAATAACCCTTTTGAATCTAACCACATATTCAAGAATGAACTTCAAAACAATTTCAAGGTTATGTGTTTTTCTCAATCCAGCGACCACCCTATACTATGGTCTCAGTATGGCGACAACTTTAAAGGTATGTGCATCGAGTATGACCTCAACTGCTATAACGGTGAGGCCAACCTCAACTGTTTCGAAGTCCAATACGAAGATGAGCCAAGCATGTTCCACTCAGCATCGTTGGGGGAATTGCAAGGAGCTGAATTGGGATCTGAAATGTTCAAGGTTAAGCACTCTAATTGGTGCTACGAAAAGGAATACCGCTGGGTATTACCTGATGACGAGATGATCGGAAATAAACTCTACCTTAATAGAGAGTGCCTAAGCTCGGTGATTCTGTCAGAGCACGCTCCTGCCGACAGGAAATTGAAAGTTCTGATGACTTGCCAGCGCCTTGGTATCCCTGTTAAACACGCAATAGCAAAGCAAGAGTCGTTTACCTTCGAAGTGGTCAGTTAAGTAGAGTGTAATCCTACTGTTTAGCGCCAAAACAAGACATTCACATAAAGTTACAGCGCAACAAAAAAGAGAGCGACATTAATGAGACTCTCTCTTTTTATTACATGTTCACCGTAAGCTTTCCCAATCCTTTATCTTGCATCTGCTCAATCGTCGCGATAGACATTTGAACAGTTGAAAACCAATAAGGTCGGTGCTTAACGTTAAATAGTTCACTATTATCTAACGCCTCGAAAACAGAATATTTTCTACCTTGAGCCAAAGCTGCACCATAAACCGTTCGCTCAAGTACTGGAATGTCATTCACTTCCTCTAGAAGTGCCCTCTTGATGAACTGATTTCCAGGGCTCCAATCTATAAATTCAACGAGGTTTTTTAGTAGCTTAAGCTCTAGCTGCTCGACCATTGATTCAAGAAACTGTGTGTTTGGCATCACCTCAGTACAAGCATAATATTCGTCATGCTTGTCACTTGCTTCACGATAACCAAGCATCGTTTTTACCAATGCGTCTTCAAACGTTGAAGAAAAGTGGTTACAAATTAAAAACAAAGGCAGAACTCTCAACACACCAAGTAAAATGCCTACGTTAGGATCTTTAACCGACGTTTCTTGAAGTCGAATTCGAGTCGCATTTGACGTCACGACCAAGTGTTGCCAAACCTTAGGTGTGATGTGTTTAATGTTGCCATCATTCCACTTAATCAGCTGTTGACTCATTAACAATGGGAACAATAAACGACAATTTTCTATTCCTATTTGTCGTGCTGCAACTTTTGGATCGAGAATTACCTTAGATTTCTTTCCATATTTATCTGCAAACTCTTGATTGGAAACAAACTCGATTAAACTTGAGCTCAATGGCCTACTTTTCGCGGATATTTCATGGAGTTTGGAAAAGTTTAAAGATGGCGAATACGCAACACTAGCGAACTGATTGTAATCGGGTAAGTCTGAAAACAACGAACTTATTAAGGTACCTTGAAGCTTCTCAAGCATTAGCGCAGAAGCGGCAT
Source organism: Vibrio sp. 10N.247.310.23 (assembly GCF_041467155.1). NCBI lineage: Bacteria > Pseudomonadati > Pseudomonadota > Gammaproteobacteria > Vibrionales > Vibrionaceae > Vibrio > Vibrio sp. 10N.247.310.23. Next base: position 5,447 of record NZ_JBFSTZ010000018.1, read on the forward strand.
TGCTGACATCATCGATAACGTATCGTAAGGTTTGTTGCTTCGCGTCGACTTTTTCACGATGAGCATTGACTCTATCCTGCTCGCAGCGCAATAAAATACGTTGATTGTGAGATATGCGGTCAGATTCATCAAATATGACACTATCACAATACCTATTTTCCAAACTTAGTAACGTGTCTACTGTAGATTGTGCGAGCTTATATTCAGGTGAGATTAACCATCGATTAAAGCGAGCTTCAACATTGATTGAGACCTTCCTTGAGATCTCAACTACTTCAGGGGTATAACTTTTATTTGCTAACAACAACCGTGACTTTCCTTTGCCGTAAATGCTCTTGTATCGGCATATCCTGCCTTTATAACAAAACTAATATTAATAGAAATTAGAGATTGGTTCACGAAATTGTTTCAATAAAATTAAGGATATTTAGTTATAGTGCGTTGAGAGTGGCTAGTGTGTGATATGTAGCCGGATATACTTTTCTGGAAAGCTGTATTTGAACCTTTTCTTCGTCGGTAGGTGTTTTTTCGCCTGCTTGCAAACTTTACTATCTCCAGACGTTCTCACCTTTTTGATTCTTGCATAACCTTTAGAGTGCTTCATCTCAATCATCAGATCGCAATAACCCTCGAAATCAACATTACTCTTGTTGAGCCCTTTCATGACGGTGACTTTTATCTTTTTAGCTACAGGATTAACCAATGCATCGTCGGGAAAAGCGACTGGGGATAAAAAACATAATAGTAATACTAGATATCTCATACTGCTCTCTCTTTGTTGAGGGTGAGAACAGTATGCGGAGATTTAAGAGAAATGAAGGATTAACTTAGTATGAGGATTGACCAGCTAACGCGTAACTCTCAACGATTACGCTTTCTTTGAGCCTTTAGACTTAAAACCATTATGCGGGAACACGTTACGAATACGTTGCTGTACGTTTTTAGGAACATCTTTAGTGAACTTGAGATTGTAACCAGAACGTTTTGCATACACTTTTAGCTCGCCTTTAAAGGTATTGTTATGACCAATCTCTTGAAGGTTGTGCTTAAAGCTCGGTGGAAGATGCCCTTTAACTTGTTCGATCGCCCCGTCGCTAAATTTAATTTTCAATACCGGTCGGTCGACTGCTACTAACCAAAAAACTAATACCGCACCGATTAAGATTACGTACATCATAATGTCACCACTACTGTTGATGGTTATTTATCGTCAGAAAGGAGCTTGCTTAAGTCTTCTTTGAGGCTAGTCACCGTCTTGCTGGCCTGCTCACTACGAGACGCTTCGCTAACCAAATACTCGATGGCATCTGAGAGCGTACAACCTAGCTCGTTCGCACGTTGAGATAGCTTTTCCCATACACGGTAATCAAGGTCGATTGATTTCTTCTTTGTATGAACTTGTTCAGCATTGAAGTGGCGTTTTCGCTTAGCTCTGATCGCTTGTTTAAGCTTGTTATCGAGCTCAGGAGACATGTTGTTAGATATCCACTCAAGGACACCTGTAGGTTGGTGTTCAAGCTTCAATAAGGCTTTAACAGCAACGTCAGCTTCACTTGAATCTATGTGGCAGGTGATCGACTCGCCTTCTTTCCATTTTTTGACCAGATAGTTCCATTTCCAACCACATTCCAAGTTTTCAAGTTGCTGATATTTCATGTCTAATCTCGAGAGTTAATCCTAGTGACAGCGTAACCCAAAATAGGCTATTTAACAATTATGATCTTGAAAGAATAGACCAAGATCATACTTATATTAGCTTAGTGATTAGTAACTACAACATAGAGCTACAAGCGAGATCGGTTTTTCTATATACTCCCTACCTCATTATCATAATCAGAAACTTAAATGACTCAAGTAGATTGGCGACATGTTACGCCTCAGTACGACGAATATAGCGCTCAATTAGAGCAATTCCCTGACATCTCGCCTTTCCCGTTTTCAGATATTCAACATAGATTCAAAGATGCGTTAACCCGCTTTGTCCGTTTGTCTAACCTTTCGCGTGTTTTACTTGTAAACGCTCCAGACAATTCGATCTATCGTCAAATGATTGTTGAATCTCTAGTCACTGCTTTAGATGATCACACTCTACCGGTTATAAAAACTGAGTCTTTAAATGCTGTCTCTCTGTTTGACCAAGTTCAGTCAAAAGACGGTAAGGTTGTAGCGACAAAGCCCGGCCTACTGGCTAGAGCAAACAACGGCTATCTGATCGTTTCAGCAAACTTGATCTTGGCAAACCCTGGAAGCTGGTTACTACTTAAATCAGCACTGCTTGGTGAAGCCGTAGAACCAATCAGCAGCAATCCAGAGCACTTGAACCAATCCCCGACTTTGCCTTTGACTTACAACATTAAGTTGATTGTTGTTGGAGACAGAGCTCAACTAGGTGACCTTGATTACCTGGACAGCGATATTCAAACCGGTTTTTGCCTATTTAGCGAAATTGAACAAGATATCAAGCTCTCTGAAGAGACTTTGACTCAATATCTTGGTTACCTTAAGTGGCTTCAACAACGCTATGAATTGCCAACCATCACGCAACAAGCGTTGACGGGCATTCTTACTGCCGGAGCAAGAGAAACGGAAGATCAAAGCTATATTCCATTATGCCCTATTTGGCACAATGCATTATTGAACGAAGCTCTGATTGAAGCCGACAATGGTGAGATTGATATTCACCATATCCAACAAGCTCAACAGCACAAATATAACCGCGAATCTTACCTACCAGAACGCGCCCTTGATGATATTCGAGATGGCCAAGTCATTATCGAAACCGAGGGCGAACAAGTTGGTCAAGTTAATGGTCTGACGGTTATCGATGTTCCAGGACACCCGATCTCTTATGGTGAACCTGCACGAATTTCCTGCGTTATTCACTTTGGTGATGGGGATATTGCCGACGTTGAGCGCAAAGCCGAGTTGGGTGGTAATCTTCATGCTAAAGGTATGATGATCATGCAAGCATTTGTGAGCAGCGCACTAAACCTTGAAGATCCGTTGCCATACGCTGCTTCTGTTGTGTTTGAGCAATCGTATTGCGAAGTAGACGGCGATAGTGCTTCTCTTGCTGAGCTTTGTTCTCTGGTGAGTGCTTTGTCTGAATACCCTATCAATCAACAAATTGCGGTTACAGGTGCAGTTGACCAATTTGGACGTGTGCAAGCTGTTGGCGGGCTAAACGAGAAAATCGAAGGCTTCTACCATGTGTGTAAGCACAACGGCTTAACAGGCGAACAAGGTGTGATCCTTCCAAGATCGAACTTAAGGCATCTTGCACTAAAGCCTGACCTTATTGAAAGCATTAAGAATGAAGAATTCCATATTTGGTCTGTGTCTAATGTAGACGAAGCAATTCCTCTCATTATGAACAAACCATTTAGAGACGATGAACAAGAAAGCGTTCTGAGTAAAATCGCGGAACGTATTGAAAACTTTGAAAGACATGAGCACCCTATTGGAATCGTTGGACGCATTAAAAACTGGTTTGTCTAGTACTGATCGGACTTGTTTAGCGTACACCTGTTTACTAATATGCACCTATCAAAAATCGGAGTAATTGATAATGCAAAACAAACGTGATTCTTACACTCGCGAAGAGCTTCTAGCATCAAGCCAAGGCGAACTATGGCCACAAGGCCCTCAACTACCAGCACCGAACATGCTAATGATGGATCGCATCACTAAGATGTCTGAAACTGAAGGTGATTACGGTAAAGGTTTAGTTCTTGCTGAGCTGGATATTACTCCTGACCTATGGTTCTTCGATTGTCACTTCCCAGGTGACCCTGTAATGCCTGGTTGTCTAGGCCTTGACGCAATGTGGCAGCTGGTTGGTTTCTACCTTGGTTGGGTTGGCGGCGAAGGTAAAGGTCGTGCTCTAGGGGTTGGCGAAGTGAAATTCACTGGTCAAATTCTGCCTACAGCGAAAAAAGTAACTTACGAGATCCACATGAAGCGTGTTGTTAACCGTCGTCTAGTTATGGGCCTTGCGGATGGTCGCGTACTTGTTGATGGTAAAGAGATCTACGTTGCTAAAGATTTGAAAGTTGGCCTTTTCCAAGATACGTCAGCATTCTAATCTAATAGTTAGATTTTTAGTAAAGCAGCCCATGGCTGCTTTATTTTCGTTCCAATAAATTTAGTTATAGTGCATTAAAGTATCCCGTATTAAGCTTGAAACAGGATAAATCCACCAGCGATACGCTTATGATAGCGAAACTAGAATGCTACATAGCTCTGGGAGTCTTTGTGTTGTTCTGAAACTAACAAGGCTCCAGCCGTTGTAATCAACAGACAATGGAGCCCTGACCTTGAATTCTTTACGCCCTATCTACTTATAGAGACCTGATTGCTTGTCATCTTTGGCGTCACGCCATCCACCTAACCAATAAGACCGAGAATCCATTTGGCTATATGGGCAAGCTTCTTGCGACCGTCCATTTAAACCAGCCTTGTAGCCTTGAGATTGTGCTCGTTCTAGTCGATCACGCTTTTGTCTCTTCATAGTGCAGTCCTCATACGGGTGTTACATTTACTAACATACAATGATTACAACTTTACGGAGTTTTTGTGACTCCAACTTTAAGAATCGAACAATTTTTTACTTTTCTCAAGGCGAAAAAAAGCCCGAATTCAGAAATGTGAACTCGGGCTCAAGAGATAAAATTATTTAAATTTTCTACGGAACCCTAATAGACCAAGAACAGTCAAAGTTAACCAACCTAGACTACCACCTTGACGATCAACTTTTTCTGAGTCGGCACTACGAGTTTGAATATCATCTTTAGTCGCACCTGCAATTGGAACCAGTTTAACCGCAACAACCTCTTCTACCGCATTAGATGACGCACCGGCACAGTATGAGTTATGAGACGTTGTATCGTAGGCTTGTTCCTTATCTCCTCTACCATCTCCATCTGTATCAAGCATGCATTTAATAGCTGTCGCAGAAATCACACCGGCATCATTAATATCTGTCGCATCAATGATACGGAAATAGTTATTAGCGTCAGAGTAATCTTGCCCATCTGCGTTTGCACCGTTTGTTAGATCATCTATCCACCAAGCTTGGCCATTAAAGATGTCTACACGACGCTCATCTTTCGAGGAGTCGACATTGTATGGGTAGATAAAGCCTCTATGTCTACGCTCACTGCCATCAACCTCACGAGTGGTTTCTGCATCTATTTGACCGACAAACTCATTGAAGTTGTTAACGGCTTTAGCTTCACCACTTGAGCCACCAAAGAAGATACCACCAGACAGGTATGTTGCCGTCGGAGTCACTGCAGATGCATCCGTAACAACGAAAATCTTGTTACCTGCACTACCGCTCTCTGGTACATAACCATTACGCTTAGAATAACCCACAGCAAACAAGTTATCGTTGATGTCAGTAGCAACGGAGTTACTGTATCTCGCATCATCGTTAGATGAACCAGACTTAACCTCTGCACCGCTGATAAACTTGTTATCCCAGGTTACTGTCGATAAATCGACATCGTTCGTAAAATCAATCTGGCTACTAACAAAAATGTTCGCATTCATATCACGCAAATCACCATTTCCGTTAACTGTATTATAACCAACGCCATAGAAATGATTGTTTACTTCTGTTATCCCTCTCATGCTGCCCTGTGAAAAATACTGATCTTCTCTAGCAGAAACACTATTTCCCCAATCAAGTTTCTTAGTGTAAGAGGCGTCCCAAATGGCAGCTTTAGAAGCAAACGCCTTATCTGGTTTAGAAGTATCTGTCGGCTCAAACTCCTCAGATACGCTACCTATATTATAAACAGTACCGTTGCTTGCAGTTAGCGCTTTCCATGCTCGAGTTTCTGAAGTGCCAGTAGGCGCAGCTGTCGTCGTAAACAACGCATTATTACGGATACCACCTTCAGATTTAACGCCAACAGGTTTAGCATCGTCATCTAAAGAATTGATTACCGTATTGCGAGTTTCAAAAGTATCCCCACCTTCAACAAACGCTTTCGCATTTACGTGAGTAAGGTCATTTCTTTCCTTACTCCAAGTGTCATTCCAACGGTTTTCAGCCCAACTTTCACATGTAGAATATCTCAGCTCTCGATAACAATAGTTTTCGAAATCATCACGCTCTTGAATGTACTGAAATGGTGCATCCATTGCGAATGGTACTTCTTCACGATAACTTACCGCTTCAAGCGTATCGCGAGTCTCACCAGCAAGTTTAAATGCACTATCGGTACAGTTGGTTGCAGCTGAATCGAAGCAACCTAACGCAAGCTCATTCGTTCCGTCTGTCGCAACACCAGGTTGAATCGCCACACCATAGATTTCAGAGGCACCTGTAATTGAAGGAGTGACTTCAACGACCTTGTAAAGCGCTGCGTTAGCATGAGTTGCCGCCAAAACTAGGGCTGCAACTGTAGTTAATTTAAATTTAGTACAAGTCATTATTACTTCTTAACTTTCCTGTTGTAGTGCCTCGAGCTCTTCCCAGCGCTCAAAAGCAACTTCAAGCTCCTGCTCTGCTGCAGATAGCTTATCTAATACTGGTTGTGTCTGCTCTACAGATTTCGAAAAGAAGCTTGGATCGTTGACTTCTTCCTGAAGAGTTTCAATTTGAGTTTCCAATTCTTCTAAACGCATTGGTAGCGCTTCTAGTTCTCGTTGTAGCTTATACGATAACTTCTTAGGTTTAGCCTTAACTGGCGCAGTTTTGGGAGTTTCCTCAACTACTTTCTCAGGCTTTGATGGCTTTTCAACCTGTCGGTACTCTAATGCTTGCTTTCTTTGCTGTTGAGCATCGTGATAGCCACCAACAAATTCTTCAATCACACCGTTACCTTCGAAGATCCAACTTGTCATAACCGTGTTATCAACAAACTGACGATCGTGGCTTACTAAAAGAAGCGTACCCTGATAGTTGGCAAGCAAATCTTCTAAAAGTTCCAAAGTTTCGATATCTAGATCGTTGGTTGGCTCATCGAGAATCAGCAAGTTGTTCGATTTGAGGAAAATACGAGCTAATAACAGACGGTTTTTCTCACCACCAGACAGCGCTTTAACAGGAGTACGAGCACGTTTAGGCGAGAATAAGAAATCTTGTAAGTAGCTAAGCGCATGACGCTCACGACCGCCTACTGTGACTTCTTGCTTACCATCCGCTAGGTTATCAATTACAGACTTCTCAGGGTCAAGGATCTCGCGGTATTGGTCAAAGTACGCCACTTCAAGTTTCGTACCGCAATGCAGACGACCTGAATCAGGTTTTAACTGGTCAAGTAGCAACTTAAGAACGGTACTCTTACCACAACCATTCGGGCCGATAAGAGCGATACGATCACCACGCATGATGTTGAAGCTGAAGTCCTTAACAATTTCTTTGCCTTCAAAGCCAAAGTTAAGATTCTCAGCTTCAAATACAATCTTGCCTGAACGCTGGCCATCGTCGATTTGGATAATCGCTTTGCCCTGCACTTCACGACGGTTCAAACGTTCTTCACGTAGCTTCTTAAGCGCACGTACGCGACCTTCGTTACGAGTTCTACGAGCTTTAATGCCCTGACGAATCCATACTTCTTCTTGAGCAAGCTTCTTATCGAATTCAGCGTTTTGCATCTCTTCGACACGTAACGCTTCTTCTTTATCTAATAGGTAGTTTTCGTAATCGCCAGGGAACGAGCTCAACTTACCACGGTCAAGATCAACAATGCGTGTTGCCATCGATTTAATGAACGCACGGTCATGCGAGATAAAGATGATTGAACCACGGAAGTCTTTGAGGAAGCCTTCTAACCATTCGATTGTCGCAACATCCAAGTGGTTGGTCGGTTCGTCGAGTAGAAGCACGTCTGGGTCACATACAAGCGCACGAGCAAGCGCCGCTTTACGCTGCCAACCACCAGATAAATCAGTCAGTTTTGTTTCAGCCGTGAGTTTAAGCGCAGCCATTACGTTACTTACGCGATCTTCAAAGCGCCAGGCGTTCGCATGATCCAGTTGCTCTTGAACGCGAGTAAGGCGGTTTAGGTTCTTTTCACTCGGGTCAGTACCGATGAGATCCAGAAGATCATGGTAGATCTTCAGCTGTTCGCCGATTTCCGCTAAACCACCAGCAACGTAATCATAAACGGTGCCTTCTTCATTACGCGGTGGATCTTGCTCAAGGCGAGATACAACCACATCTTGTGTGATTTGCATCTTGCCGTCGTCCATAATGATGTTCCCAGACAGGATTTTCATCAATGTCGACTTACCAGCGCCATTGCGCCCTACTAAACATACACGTTCGTTTTCTTGCAGCACGAAGTCCGCACGATCTAATAATGGGTGATCACCAAACGCTAATTGCCCATTATGAATTGTAAGTAATGCCATTCTTCTTTAACCAATCATTAAGTTCTAACAAGCCAAATGGCCAGTTAAGCTCTGAGCTTTGAGAAAGGTCAGAGCTTTCAAATTTGAGCACCGGAATAGTGACCCCGTAACGGGAAAAGAGCTCATCATCAAATGCAATGTCAACAACGTTGACGTGATGGCTAATGTTTAACTGTTCCGTGAGTTGGAATGCCATCTCACATAGATGGCACCCTTCTGTACTGTAGAGAGTCAGCACTATATATCCTTATACGATCTCTTAACTACTTATGTGTAATCAACCAGCAGTTATGAATGTGCTTATTGCGAGAGAAGTCCAATGGAAGTGTCTTCGCTGAGATATTCTGAGCCTTAAGACCTAACTCATCTAGAGCTTCCAAGTCCATTTTGAAGTGACGCTTGTTGTTAGAGAACACAATCGTGCCTTCTTCACGAAGAAGACGTTTAAGGTTTTCCATCAGCTGAATGTGATCACGTTGAACATCGAAAGATTGATCCATACGCTTTGAGTTAGAGAACGTAGGTGGATCAATAAAGATCAGATCATAAGAACCCTGCTCTTTAGCTAGCCATTGTAGACAGTCAGCTTGAACAAACTGATGTTGACGACCAACACGACCGTTAAGCTCCATGTTCTCTTTCGCCCACTCTAGGTAGGTATTAGACATATCAACAGTAGTTGTAGAACGAGCACCACCCACAGCAGCATGAACAGATGCACTTCCTGTATAAGCAAACAAGTTTAGGAAATCCTTACCTGCGGCCATCTCACCGATACGACGACGAGTGATCTTATGATCTAGGAACAACCCGGTATCTAGGTAATCATGAAGATTAACAATCAGCTTAACGCCATACTCGTTTACTTCTAAGTTCGATGAGTCTTGAGCCAATTTCTGGTATTGAGAACGGCCTTTCTGTTTCTGACGAACTTTAAGCACAACGTTGTTTGCTTCTACGCCTGTTACTTGAATAGAAGCACGGATGATATTGGTTAAGCGACGTTTTGCCTTCTCTTCCGGTACATCTTTAGGCGCTGCGTATTCTTGAATCACAAGATGACCTGGGTATACATCAATCGCTACATTGTATTCTGGTAAGTCCGCATCGTAGATACGGTAACAATCTAATTGCTCTTTCTTAGCCCACTTGCCAATTTTACCGATGTTCTTTTTAAGACGGTTTGCGAAGTCAGGAGCAATTAACTGTTCTTGCTCGCCCGTTGGACGTTCTGACATCGGACGATCTGAAATTGAGTAGTTCTTTTGGTGACACGGTAACGCACCGTTATTCAATTTGAACTGTTTGTCTGCACGCATGCGTAAGCAGCTTAGTAGCTCGTCTGAGCTAGAGAAGATAGATGCGTTACAGCCACCAAATTCAGCTTTGAGCTGTGCACCGAATGCTGTGTAAAGTGCAATAAGACCCGGCTCGGTACCAAGACGCTCACCGTAAGGCGGGTTAGAAACAATCACACCATCAGTAAACTCTGTAGGACGCTTAAGCTTTGCAGCATCGCCTACTTCGAATTCAATCAACTCTTCAACACCGGCACGACGAGCATTGTCACGCGCAGTTTTGATCATACGTTCATCATTGTCGTAGCCATAGAACTTACATTCCACTTTCTTAACACCACGACGACCTAGAACGTTCGCTTCTGCTTTAACTTCAGCCCAAAGCTCAGGCTCGAAATCTTCTAGTGATTCAAAACACCACTTCTGACGTTTAACACCCGGTGCTAGGTTTGCAGCCATCATTGCAGCTTCAATCACTAACGTACCTGAACCACACATAGGATCTAAGAAAGGTTTCGTTGTATCCCAACCACTACGAAGAAGGATTGCAGCAGCTAGTGTTTCACGCAGCGGAGCACGACCTGATTCTGGACGGTAGCCACGTTGGTGAAGACCGCTACCCACCATATCAACACCAAGAATCGCTTTATCACGGTGTAAACGAACGTGGATACGAATGTCTGGGTTCTCTTTGCTAATAGAAGGACGAGGTAAAGACTTCTTCTCAAAGCAATCAACAACGGCATCTTTTACTTTCATCGCACCGTATTGGCTATTACGGATTTCGTTGTTCGTACCATTGAAGTCAACAACAAAACGCTTAGAGCTATGGAATTGATTTACCCAGTTAACCGCAGTGGTTGATAGGTACAAATCCATGTCGTCCATACAAGTGAATTCAGAAAGGACACGTACAAATCGAGAAGCCAAACGGCTCCACAAACAACAACGATAAATTTGCTCATTGGTCGCTTTGAATTTAACACCTGCTTGAACAGGTTTTGCGTTTGTAATCCCTAGTTGGGTTAGTTCTTCAACTAATAAATTCTCAAGGCCGTTTGAGGTAACCGCTAGATATTGATTCATAGTGTTCTTTTATTGATAAAAATGAGTTCGATTATACCTGAATTTGTAACTAGAGCATCACACTAAACACGTCTTTTCATTGAATCTTTCGACTAACTGGCTAGCAAATGCACAGTCTTGAAGCGATCGCTTACCCACATCCCCTTAGAACATAAGACCTATCAAACCAACTTCATTTCTGACCACTTATTAACCAAAGTAGCAATGTGAATTTATATTCACCTCAAAACTGGTATATACCAAAGGAGATTTATGGATGAAATTTAGCTACAAAAGACCAAAAACAGGGAATAAAGACGGTAGATTTACTCTTCTGGCGATGAAAACGGGCAGAAATTAAGGTGAAAAAATAGTCGTAAGTTCACTATTTAAATGGTTAAGCCGTGATGTATTTATCAGGATGAGGTTTTTTAGGCACAAAAAAATCGGCTAATGAGCCGATTCTGAGGAAGGTTTATACGTTTGTGTGCTGCGATGCGTGGTTGAAATGATGTGCTAGATTAGAGGTTAACCTACCATCGCTATGTGTGTCTGATGAAGGATAGCGTTCGCGTCTACCATTCTATCGTGCATCACCTTGATTGAGTCTCCAAATCGCAGTCCTTTTGAAGGCGTTAACAGGAACTCTTCTAGGTCAACAAATGCACATAGGCTCGCACACTCTCCCACTTCTAATACAATGAAATACCCTAAGCTATGCTCGTTATTCATTTGTACAATATCCCCTTCTTGAGGATATTCATGGCCAGTACCTTGTGAGTCGAAGAACCAACTCTTAGGCTGTACAGGCTTATGGAAACGCTTTGCTGCCACACAATAGAGTGCTAATTCAGCTTGACGAGGCTCAGACAGTTCTAAGCCAGAAATTTGTTCTTTGAAGGTTTGGTATGAAGATGCGTCATCAACGGTGAATTCATTATCTCGAAACGCGCAGTCCACCAGCTTATTGCGGACCAGATTCGTTTTGAAAATCATATCCTCTCCGAGGTTTAGCATTAATGAACATTGCTGCTCATCGTAATACCAACTCCATGTATCGCTAGGTTTAAGCATCATTTCGTCTCACACTGTTGAACCATTCCATTAGGTAAAACGCAAAATTACCTTCAATTACAGTAATTTTACTGAGCAATAGGCAAAAAAAAAGAGGAAATGAATTCCTCTTTCTTGTCGCTTTTCTCTACAACTCAGTGAGTTACAGTGTCTCTTTTATTAAGACGATGCCAGATTGTCGCTTTTCAGAAATAAAAGCGTCTTGCCGTTTAAAGATTTTTAACGATGTCACCTACAAGGCCTGGACCTTTGTAAATGAAACCAGAGTAAACTTGTACAAGCTTAGCGCCTGCCATCATTTTCTCTTTTGCAGCAACATACGAGTCAACACCACCTACTCCAATGATCGGCAGTTTGTCACCCAGCTCTTCGTGAAGTTTACGAACTACTTCAGTACTACGAGATTGAACAGGACGTCCACTTAGGCCACCCGCTTCATCACAATGTTTCATACCTTCAACGATTGAACGATCCAATGTTGTGTTTGTTGCGATCACACCATCGATCTTATTTTTGATCAATGATTCACAAATTTGGCGAATTTCGTCGTCGCTTAGATCCGGAGCAATCTTAAGAGCAAGAGGAACATATTTACCATGCTTCTCTTCCAGTTCAGATTGTTTCGTTTTAAGTTCAGACAATAGATCGTCTAGAGCTTCGCCGTATTGTAGAGAACGAAGTCCTGGAGTGTTTGGTGAAGAGATGTTCACAGCAATGTAACCAGCGTATTGATATACCTTCTCCATACAGATCAAGTAATCTTCAGCGCCCTTTTCAATTGGTGTGTCTTTATTCTTACCAATGTTAATGCCTAAGATGCCATCGTAGTTCGACTTCTTAACATTCTCAACAAGGTTGTCGACGCCTAGGTTGTTAAAACCCATGCGGTTGATGATACCTTCAGCTTCAACAAGACGGAATAAACGAGGTTTGTCGTTACCCGCTTGCGGACGTGGAGTCACTGTTCCTACTTCTACGAAACCAAAACCCATTGCGCCAAATGCATCAATACATTCGCCGTTTTTATCTAGGCCAGCAGCAAGGCCAACTGGGTTTTTAAAAGTAAGACCCATGCACTCTACAGGTCGGTGAGGTAATTGTTGGCGATACAAAAGATCAATAGGTGTGCCTGTGAAGCGCTTGAAATTTTGAATTGCAAGATCATGTGCCTTTTCGGCATCAAGTTGGAAAAAGCCAGTTCTGGCTAGACGGTAAAGCATTGTGCCTCCGATAGAAAAAAGCCCCGTGTAAACGGGGCGCTATTATTTACTTATTTACCCAACTATTCAATCTATTACTGTCTGTAAGGGTAAGATAATCAAGTTTGCTAACGAATGAGGTTCATTATTAAGCAAACGTTATCGTTTCTTCAAGTTATTAAGCCATTTCTAATCTCAACCTTAGTACAGCCATCAGGTCACTTAACAACAAACAACGTTTGCGTCGAAGTTTGTTCTTCAAAAGTCGTTAGGCCTATTGTTTCCACTTTACCGAAACGAAAAAGGCAGACCTTTTGGCCTGCCCTTATACTTTTTCGTCTTATCTAGTAACTAGTCTTTTGACATGCAGTTTAGATTCAACAGCATCAATTCACGCAGTGCTACTGAGAACTTAGCAAACTCATGAACAGAACCTACTTTGAATTCGTTTAGGATGCTTTCCCAACGATGTAGAGAAACAGAGTTACTTTCCATCCAGTCATCAAGCGCTTTAATCACATCGATATCTGAAGCACAACCACAGTTAAGTACTTGACCAGTTAACTGGCGTTGCTGCCAATCCAGATCTTCTCTGAATGCTGCACGCGCCAGTGCTTGCCAGTTGTTGTCTATAGCTTGGCCATTGATTTGCTTCAAGAACCAGTGCAGTGACAAACGGTCGCCTAGGTTGAAGTAAAGCTTAGACGCTTGCTGTACTGTTTTACCTGTTTCACGAGCCACTGTAGATATATCCAGTGCTGAGTACAGGCTAGACAAACGAGCCACTGAATTAGCCAGCTCAGCGTTTACACCTTGGTCAATCCATACTTGAGCCATTGCTTGATGCTCTTCTACTTCTGAAGCCACTAGGTTTTCATCCAGCTTCTCAGTAATTGCGACGACATCACCTTGGTAAAGCTCAATCAATGCATTCACTGACTGTTTACCGGTACGGTTTCTTAGCAACCAGCGTGCTAGACGACGAAGCGTACGACGTACATGGTAAAGCAATTCGTATTGAGCTTCAGAACTTGAGATGTTGTCCAGTTCACGGATGCTCTTCAATACCTTACCCAGGCCGTAGATTTCACGTGATGCCGCGTAAGCATTCGCAATATCAACAATGTTCGCGCCCGTCTCTTCTTGCAAGCGAGTCACGAAGTTACAGCCCATCTCGTTAACCATTTGGTTAGCAAGCGCAGTCGCAATGATCTCTGCACGAAGTGGATGGTTATCCATGTGCTGAGAGTAGTTACGGCGTAACTCTGTTGGGAAGTATTGCATCAGTTGTTGAGCATGGAACTCATCATTCGCAATGTCATCACTCACAAGATCTTCTTTTAGAACCATTTTACCGTAAGCGATCAATACTGATAGCTCTGGTCTTGTTAGTGCTTGGCCCTGCTTCTCACGTTCTAGCAGCGTTTCGTCATCTGGGATGTATTCCAAACCACGGTCTAAGTACCCGGCTTTTTCCATTGTGTGGATAAAGCGGATTTGCTCTTTCACTAAGCCTACACCTTGATGCTCAGTAACAGAGATAGACTCAGCTTGGCAGTAAGCGTCGTCTAGTACGATTTCACCTACTTCATCTTCCATAGATTCAAGAACTTGGTTACGTTGCTTAACGGTAAGATCACCATTAGACACCAAGCCATTCAAGAAGATCTTAATGTTAACTTCGTTATCCGAGCAATCTACACCACCAACGTTATCGACAAAGTCAGTATTAACTCGACCGCCCGTTAGAGCGTATTCAATACGACCCAATTGAGTCATACCCAAGTTACCGCCTTCACCAACAACCTTAGCTTTCAGGTCACGGCCATCGATACGTAGCACGTCATTTGCACGGTCACCCACATCGGTATGAGTCTCACTAGAAGACTTAACGTAAGTACCAATACCGCCGTTCCAAAGTAGATCAACTTTCATAGACAAGATCGCTTTGATCAAGTCGTTTGGTGCCATTGATGCTTTCTTGGTACCCAGCATTTTCTGAATTTCAGGTGTCAAAGAGATAGACTTCGCTCGGCGAGAGAAGATGCCACCACCTTGAGAAATCAGGTCTTTATTGTAATCTTCCCAACTTGAACGAGGCAGATTAAACAGACGGTCACGCTCTACCCAGCTTGATGCTGATTCTGGATTCGGGTCAATGAAGATGTGCATGTGGTTAAACGCAGCTTGCAAGCGAATGTGCTTAGATAGCAGCATACCGTTACCAAATACGTCACCCGCCATATCACCCACACCAATGGCAGTGAAGTCTGTGCTTTGACAGTTAATACCCATTTCGCGGAAGTGACGTTTAACCGATTCCCAGCCACCTTTCGCCGTGATACCCATGGCTTTGTGGTCGTAACCGTTAGAGCCACCCGATGCAAACGCATCACCTAGCCAGAAGTTGTACTCTTCAGCTACTGAGTTCGCTAGATCTGAGAATGTCGCGGTGCCTTTATCGGCTGCAACAACCAAGTATGGGTCATCTTCATCGTGACGAACAACGCTCTTAGGTGGGATAACCTCACCTTCAATGATGTTGTCTGAAACGTCTAGCAATGCACGGATGAAGCGCTTGTAACAACGTTGACCTTCAGCAAAGATCTCGTCTCGGCCAGACATCATGTGTTGACGCTTACAAACGAAACCACCTTTAGCACCAACCGGTACGATAACCGTGTTCTTAACTTGTTGCGCTTTAACTAGGCCTAGAATCTCAGTACGGAAGTCCTCTTGACGGTCTGACCAACGTAAACCACCGCGTGCTACTTTACCGCCACGTAAATGCACACCTTCAATGTCTGGTGCGTAAACGAAGATCTCAAACGCAGGAACCGGCGCAGGGATATCTGGAATCTCGCTTGGTCTCATTTTCAGAGCCAACCAAGGTTTAGACTGCTTATTCTCGTCTACTTGGTAGTAGTTAGTACGAAGCGTTGCAGTGATCATTTCCATGTAGCGACGAATGATACGATCATCATCCAAGCTTTCTACATGATCCAACTGTTCAGTGATCTTCTTAATAAGATCTTGTTGGCCTTTTACGCTGCCCTTCAGTTTCGGGTCAAAACGCTTGCCGAATAGGCTCACTAGCCCTTTCGCTAATTCTGGGTAATGAGACAATGTGTCTTCAATGTATTGTTGGCTGAATGGGAAACCAACTTGACGCATGTAACGAGCATAAGCACGTAAGATTGAGATTTCACGGCCAGAAAGACCAGCGCCAAGTACTAAGCGGTTGAAACCATCGCTGTCTAACTCACCCGCCCAGATTGCCGCAAAGGCTTGTTGGAAAAGATCGCGAGCTTCACGAAGATCAATGGTCTTATCGCTCTTGTGCAGCATAGAGAAATCAAGGATCCAATAGGTCACACCGTTGGTTTTACGCACTTCATATGGAGATTCACCGATAACGCGTAGGCCAAAGTTTTCAAGCATTGGCATAACATCAGAAAGGTGAATTGGCTCATCGCTGTGGTAGAACAACTTCAAACGAACGGCTTTTGAATCTGCCGCTTCTTCTTGAGGACGGTAGAAAAGCATACCCAGTTTGTTGTCTTCACTTAGCGCTTCTAAACGTTCAATGTCGGCAACAGCAGAACCTGGCATCATGTCTTCTTTGTACGAACGTGGGAATGCACGCATGTACTCTTTCGACAATGGAAGACCTTTGCTTTCACCGAAGTTTGCAATGATAGATTCAGACAGACGGTCATCCCACGTAGACGATACTTCCATTAAATTTTGCTCAATTGTTTTCACGTCCACATCCATGTTGTTGTTATCAACACGAACAATATAGTGCGTTCTTGCTAGCGGGCTTTCAGAGAAGTACGTTGTAAATTCAACCTCTTCTTCACAACCAAAGTACTGTTTCAAGATGCGCTGTGTTTGGCGACGAAGCTCAGTGTTGTAACGATCTTTTGTTACGTAAACCATGCAGCTAAAGAAACGACCAAACGGGTCTTTGCGAACAAACAAACGCAGGAGATCGCGATCTTGCATTTGTACTACGCCCGTACCGACTTCTAGTAGCTCTTCTTCTCGAGCTTGCAGCAGTTCATCACGTGGGTAGTTTTCAAGAATGTTGTGCAGCGCTTTGTAAGAGTATGAACCTTCACGGTAACCACTCGCATCCAAAATACGTTCTACTTTCTCGCGAACAAGAGGAATCGTTTCAACGGTTTGGTTATAAACGGCAGATGTGTAAAGACCAGTAAAGCGGTGCTCACCAATGACCTTACCGTTCTTATCGAACTTCTTAATACCAATGTAATCGTTGTAAGCTGGGCGGTGAATGCGTGAAGCCGTGTTGCCCTTGGTTACGATAAGCACATAAGGCTTTTTCGCTTCAAGACGTGCCGAATCAGAAAACTCAGATAGCTTAACGTTACGTACACGATCTGAGTTCGCAAACAAACCAAGACCTTGCTCCTTGGTCGGTTGCAGTTCAGTGTCGCCGTTAACTGAAACTAGGTCATATTCCTTATAACCCATGAATGTAAAGTTGTGTTGGCCTAACCAACGAAGAAACGCCAACGTTTCATCAAAGCGCTGGCCGTCTACTGGAATGCTCTCTTTTTGCTGTTCAACTTGATTGGTCACTTCTTCAAGTCTTTCAACCATTTTCAACCAATCGTTCACGACTAAGCTAGTGTCGGTAAAGATATCCAGCAACTCCGTTTTAAGTGCTGTCATTTCAGCTTTACTACTCAGACGGTCAACTTCGATATGGAAAAGCGATTGGAATGCACCTTCGTTATTGCTTACACCGACAACACTGCCCTTATCTGAGCGAGAGATTTGTGTTGGGTTATGAAGCATAAGGTGAGAAGAAAGGTCTAGGCGAGTCAATGCCATTTTTACGGAATCAACAAGGAATGGACTGTCTGGAACGACTATCTCAACGATAGTATGAGTAGACTGCCAACCTTGACGACTTACCGTCGGGTTGAATACGCGTACAGAGATTTCGTCGGCTTTCTTTTCATTGATGTGATGCCATAAGCTAACTACAGCACCATATAAATCGGATTCGTTTCTCTGAGTTAGATCGTCGTGAGAAACGTTACTAAACAAGTGTTGAGCAAGTTGAGTTACGAGAGGTCGATGAGCAAGGTCAAGTTTGTCTTGAATCAGCTTGTAAACTTTTTCAAGTAAAACTGGAACCACAGTTTCACGTGCGGTCATAGTCACACTCCACAATTAGAATTATATTTTATTATTAGGGGGATCACTTAATCTGGTGTTTGAAACGTGCCGTTGAGCGCTTTTCTACTAACGAGTTAAGCAAAGGTAATGCATTCATTTATTGTAAAAGCATTATTGAAAAATAGTTAATTGTTTTGGAGGTGGTAAGAGCTGAAATGTTTGATTATGTGATTAAGATTCCTTTTAACTCACTAGGCACGCCAAGGTTTACAGAGCTTCTAACTTAATAAACTTATTTTTTTGGTCAGTTGTCAGCCTAAACTGCCCTCTAACCCCTATTTGTGTAAGAAATGGTCTGAACCGAGTTGCAGGTAACTGTAAGCGTAAACCTGTTGTTGTTATCACTTGAACTTTACTTGCCGTACCAGAATAGCTGGCCAAAAACTGCTGATATGAGATGTTAAGTTGGAAAATATAGCGATTCATACGATACCTGTATAAATATACAGTGCTAGTGTTTTTTGGCACTTTTAGATGTCTGACGGTGAAACTGAACTTGAAGCTGCTCTAGCTTATCGAAAATTCGATGAACCAGAAACAAAAAATCAGTGGCAGATATTCTCTACCACTGATGACCTTTCGTTGTAGCAAACAGTTTATTAGTAAACCGCTTATTAGCAAACAGTTACCTGAATGCGCGCTGACTTAAGCCTCTAGTGCTTTCGTCACTTTCTCAAACAAGTCTTTTGCTAGGTTGTCCATGTTCTTTAACGTCTCTAGTTCTTTTTTGATCAGAGCTTGGCGTTCATCGTCGTACTTACGGAATTTAAGAAGTGGATCAATCAGACGTGAAGCCACTTGCGGGTTGCTGCTGTTCAGTTCACGTAAGATCTCGCCTGCAAATGCATAGCCTTGACCAGACTTGTCGTGGAATTGAACCGGGTTCATGTTTAAGAATGAACCGACCAAGTTACGGGTACGGTTCGGGTTCTTCAAACTGAACGCCTGGTGCGACATCGACGCTTTGATCACTTCAAGTGCGTTTGAACTTGGGTTTGTACCTTGCAATGCAAACCACTTATCCATAACAAGACCATCGTGTTTCCACTTGTCACTGTAATCCACCATCAAGGTTTCACGACATGGTAGTTGTGCACTGTTTGCCGCGCCCATTGCTGCCATCGTATCTGTCATGTTGTTTGCTTGCTGGTACATCGCAACAACCAAGTCATTACCCTGCTCTGTATGTGCTAAGTAACTTAGGCAAACTTTACGTAGAGTACGCTTACCAATCGAATCGTGATCGACCGTGTATTCTGTTAGTGCGTGGCTGTGATAAACCGCCGCTAACTCGTCTTCAAGTTCTGCAGCTAGTGTGACTTTCATTGAGTTAAGAACCGATGCGACCGCATCAATATCAACGCGCTCGTACCAACCCGATACTTCATTGTGGCTTGGTAGAGAAAGCATTTCTGCAATAAACGCAGGCTCTAGTGAATCACTCAGCAGTACGCCACGGAATGCATCAACAACAGAATCAGAAAGCTCAAACGCTTGACCCTGCTGAACTTTCTCCACGTTACTGCGGATGTACTTCGCTAATAGCATTTGACCCGCATCCCAACGAGAGAATTCATTGCGAGCATTCACCATCAAGAAGATCAGTTCTTCATCTGAGTAGTCATATTCCAATTTCACTGGCGCAGAAAATTCACGAAGTAATGATGGGATCGGTTGCTCAGAAACGTTTTCAAACACGAACGTTTGCTCTGCTTCTTTCACATCTAATACATTATGAACTGGCTTACCGTTACATTGTAACTCAACAACTTCACCCGCAGCTGTGTACAGCTCGATATCAAGAGGAATATGCAGAGCCTGCTTTTCCGTTTGCTCATGAGTTGGCGCTGTTACTTGGCGAGTTGTTAACGTGTACTGTTTCTTCTCTGCGTCGTACTTACTTTCAACAGACAGCGTCGGCGTACCAGACTGGCTGTACCATAAGCGGAACTGAGATAAGTCAACGCCCGACGCATCTTCCATTGCCGCGACGAAGTCTTCACATGTTGCAGCCGTACCATCGTGACGTTCGAAGTACAGCTTCATGCCTTTTTGGAAACCATCTTCGCCCAACAATGTGTGGATCATACGGATCACTTCACTGCCCTTTTCGTACACTGTCAAAGTATAGAAGTTATTCATTTCTATCACTTTTTCTGGACGAATTGGATGAGACATTGGGCTAGCATCTTCTGCAAATTGTGGACCGCGAATGATACGTACATTGTTAATACGGTTTACTGCGCGAGAACCAAGATCAGATGAGAATTCTTGGTCACGGAATACCGTTAAGCCTTCTTTCAGACTTAACTGGAACCAATCGCGACACGTCACTCGGTTACCTGTCCAGTTGTGGAAATATTCATGGCCGATTACTGCTTCAATACCTAGGTAATCTGTATCCGTTGCAGTTTGGTCGTTTGCTAGAACGAACTTCGAATTGAATACGTTCAAGCCTTTGTTTTCCATCGCACCCATGTTGAAGAAATCAACGGCTACGATCATGTAGATGTCTAAGTCGTATTCAAGATTGAAACGTTCTTCGTCCCACTTCATTGAGTTAATCAAAGAAACCATCGCGTGGCTCGCACGGTCTAGATTGCCTTTATCAACAAAGATTTCTAGGTCAACTTTACGACCCGATTGTGTAGTGTATGCGTCACGAAGTACATCAAAGTCACCCGCTACTAAAGCAAACAAGTACGCTGGTTTTGGATGTGGGTCTTGCCACTTCACCCAATGACGACCGTTTTCAGCTTCACCTTCATCTACACGGTTACCATTACTTAATAAGAATGGGTTCTCTGCTTTGTCTGCAATTACCGTTGTAGTGAATTTCGCCAACACATCTGGGCGATCCATGTAGTAAGTGATACGGCGGAAACCTTCAGCTTCACATTGAGTACAGAACGCGCCACCCGACTTGTACAAGCCTTCAAGTGCACTGTTCCCTTCAGGGTTAACTTCGGTAACGATGGTTAGAGTAAATTCTTTTGGAAGGTCATTCAGCGTAAGTTGAGTTTCAGACTGCTCGTACTGAGTCCATTCGTTGCCTTCAACCAAAACAGAAACCAACTTCAAGCCTTCACCATCAAGTACTAATGTCGTGCTGTCTTTCTCCTGCTTAACACTAGAAACAGCCGTAACAATGGATGCTGAATCGTACAAATCGAAAGTAAGATCGATTTCAGAAATCGTGTGAGATGGTGATTGATAATCTTTACGATACTTGGCTTGAGGTGTATGTGCCATGACGGGTTCCTTTTGATCGTTATACGTAATTATTTTTTAACTGTATATATCTAAAGGTTGAGCGCCAATAAAACAAGGGGAATATTAAAAAAAGGAGGCATTGTAAGAAAATGCCTCCATGTTTTGCTATTTTATCAATCAAATCAGACAGGAACGCCTAAGAAATGAACTGTGCACAATATTATCAACGAGTACGCCGTTACTGCTAAAACTCACGATTATCGAATGCGATTGAGTACCGCAAACATATCTCCCTCTTCACCTTGCAGCGTTAACACATCGCTGTTCAGTGTATATCGAGTGCCGTGTTCACCGTTCTCATAAAGTAACACTAGTTGATCGCCTTCTGTGTAATACACCCCGCGACGAATGACTTCACCACCTTCTTCATCTGATACTCGGAACATGAATATAAAGTCCGGCTGAAGGACTAAATCCATTTTTTGAATGTTACTCGCACGTAGATCGCTTCCAGACAGTTGGGCACTGGACCAGATTCCCGCCAATGCATTTGGCAAGGCCTTGGTGAACATAACACCGTTAAGATTCAGCATGTTGTGATTACTGCTGTACGCGTAAACCTGAGGTTCTGAGGTATTCAAACCCAAAATAATCGTGTCTTCATTGGCGTTATACAAACCTTCCCAATGATCGACACTGTAGTCTTTCTTTTGGATATCGATAGTGAATGAGTAGTTTGAATCAAGAGTGAGCTTGATCGCTCTAAAGTTTTCAGTGCCTTGCTCAGGATCAGGATTCATCAAATACCAATCACCAAGCAGCAAAGGAAGGTCAAAATGAGATAGATTACTATCACTTTTTGATTGTTGGCTACTCGAAGCGACCTCGCTCCCAAAAGCCACAAAACTTAAACAAGATAAAAATAGTAGAATCCATTTCATAAGCGTCCCCTCGTTTTCTTTAAGCTTAGGCACGTAATGAATAGAAAGCGAAAAAATATGATCTAAGTCACTAAATTTTAAGTGCGAAGTAACTTAAATGTCATTATCACTCGAAAAATAATACTTAAGTTTAGTTATTTTTACAGTGTACTTCACAGCCGAAAATCAAATAACAGTGGTTCTGCAGCAAGTTAAAAAGCGAGGAAGCATGCCGTTAACATGACATTATTCGAGGCAAGAACACAGATACAAAAAAAGCGAGCCTAAGCTCGCTTTTCAAATAGTACGTCTTTAAACAATCACCTTATAACAGGTATTTTGTTTATTTCTTGATCATATCCAGCATGATAGCAACTGATTCATCAAGATAAGCATCCGGGGCTTCGTAGTCTTTTGGAATATCATCCAACGTTTTAAATGCCTCTAACTTAGCGGCTTTTTGACGTTGGTTAATACGCTCTAGACGAAGCGCATCCGCATCATCACTCTCTTGTTGACGAACCTTTTCATTCAGAGAAAGGTCATTGTCGTCTTTATCTGCCTTATATTTTTCAATATCTTGCGCGATAAAGCCAAATTCCATGTCTGTTGCGATACGAGCTTCGTGTTTAGCCGTCAACGCTGCGATCTGCTCATCGTTACGCTGTAACACTGAGTACTTCGCTTTGTCGATGCTGTCCCAAGGAAGAGCGTTGTCTTCAACACTTTCACCAGTATCTGCAGGATCAATTGGCGTTGGGTAAGCAATATCAGGTACTACACCCTTGTTTTGCGTACTACCACCATTGATTCGGTAGAATTTTTGGATTGTGTATTGAACGTAGCCTAACTCTTTATCGAACAAATCATAAATATGATTCAAAGAGCGATGCTGTTGCACCGTACCTTTACCGAAAGAGTTTTCACCCAAGATAATTGCACGGCCATAATCTTGCATCGCTGCTGCAAAGATTTCAGACGCTGAAGCACTGTAGCGATTCACCAATACCGTTAACGGGCCTTGGTAACTGATTTGACCATCAGTATCGCTGTTCACTTTGACACGACCGTAGCTATCACGAACCTGAACAACAGGTCCTTCTTTGATAAACAAACCAGAGAGTTCAGTTGCTTCAGTCAGTGCACCACCACCGTTGTTTCGGAGGTCAACAATAATACCTTCAACACCTTGCTCTTTAAGCTCGGTGATCAGTTTATCGGTATCTTTAGAAAGGCCAACGTAGAAACTTGGTACTTCTAATACACCAATTTTCTTGCCGTCTTTCTCGATCACTTCTGATTTAACAGCGCGGTCTTCTAAACGAATCTTATCGCGAACAATTGTGACAACGTGACTTTTTGCATCTTTACCATCTGGCAAGATCTGTAGCTTAACTTTGGTCCCTTTAGGGCCTTTAATAAGTTGTACTACATCGTCTAAACGCCAGCCGATAACATCAACAATTTCTTCGCCATCTTGACCAACACCAACAATGCGGTCTCCATCACTCAATTGTTTGCTGTTTGACGCAGGGCCACCAGCAACTAAAGAGCGAATAACGGTGTAGTCGTCTGTCATCTGAAGCACAGCACCAATACCTTCTAGAGATAGGTTCATCTCAGATTGGAATTGTTCTGCATTTCTTGGAGAAAGGTAACTTGTGTGAGGATCAACTTCACGCGCAAATGCGTTCATGTAGATCTGGAAAGCATCTTCATTATGCGATTGCGTAATACGCTTCATCGCATTGTTGTAACGCTTTTCCAAAACTTCTTGAATCTCTGGCCACTCTTTACCAGTAAGTTTTAGATTCAACGCATCATATTTAACGCGTTTTCTCCAAAGCTCATTCACTTCAGCGATATCTTTTGGCCACTCAGCTTCACTACGATTGAGCTCAATACTTTCATCGGTATCAAACTTAATCTCTGTATCTAGCAAAGACAATGCATATTGAAAACGTTCAAAACGCTTCTGCATAGACAAATTATAAACATCGAATGCAATCTGGTTATTGCCTGCTTTCAGTTGATCATCAATTTGTATAGATGACGCAGCGAAAGAGTCAATATCAGCTTGAGTGAAGATATTACGATTATAATCCAGCATCTCTAAGTAACGATTAAAGATAGCTTGAGAGAAATCATCGTTGAGATTGAAGTGTTTATAGTGAGAACGAGTAAATCGAGAAGTAACACGTTTACTAGCAGTTTCGTGTTGGACCTCAGGAGCGAGTAGAGGTAAATCGTCCTGATCTAATTTGGCTTCAAGAGCCTGAGCTGAAGCTGCTAGCCAAAAGCTAGCAGCAATCAGTGTCAATTTTGAACGGCATTTCATGCGTAGGAGTATCTCCTTTAAGCGCGCAAGTGCTCCGCTTTAACAACCATTTGTAGGCCGTTTGCTAACTGAACACGCACATCTTCCTTATTGATTTCAACAATGGTCGCAGCCATGTTTCCTTTACCCATGTTCACATTTACTTCTTTGCCAGCGATGAATTCGTCAGCGTTCAAAGCGCGTGTTTCTACAGGCTTTTCTACTTTTGGTGCTTTAGGCGCTTGACGACGAGGCTGTTGAGCTTTCTTCGCCTTAGGTTTCGCTTTGCCTTCTTCACGAGCTTTTTGTGCTTGTTCTTTACGACGAGCCTGAACTTTCGCTTTGCTTTCAGCAAGTGTAGCTTTAGCGTGTTCAACGTGCTCTTCTTCTAGTGTGCCACACGCGTTGCCGTCTAGGTCAACACGTTCTGCGCCAGCTTTTACGCCGTGCAGGTAACGCCATGATGATGTGTACTGTCTTAACGCTGCACGAAGCTGAGTCTTACTTACTTTTTCGTCTTCATTTAGACGTTCAGCAAGATCTTGAAAAATACCAATTTTAAGTGGCTTCGCTTCACCTTCTAGAGTAAAGCATTTAGGGAAACATTCAGCAATATATGCGATAACTTCTTTGCTGTTTTTTAACTTTTCAGTGTTTTCCATGTGGGTTCCTGGTTTTTGCGGTTTTCCGCGAGCATTAAGAAAATATTTTTACGTATTATAGAGAGATGCTTGGGAAAAACCACAGTAAGAGAATAATTTATGCCTTGTTCGCGTGCGAATTAAGCAGCTTTTCCACTTCTGCCATGAAAAATGTCAATCCGTCCTCGTCAATTTGAGAAAAACGACCAACATTTGGGCTATCAATATCAAGAACGCCCGCGATTTTTCCGCCAATCGAGAACGGAATAACGATTTCTGAGTTACTTGCAGCGTCACAAGCGATGTGACCTTCGAACTCATGAACATCATGAATGCGCTGAACTGTATTCGTCGCAACCGCAGTTCCACACACTCCACGCCCTACCGGAATTCGCACACAAGCAGGTTGACCTTGGAAAGGACCCAGTACAAGTTCGTCTTTTTCCTTAGCTTGATCCTGCTTCATTAAATAGAAACCCGCCCAATTCAATTCATCCAATTCCATGAATAATAAAGAACTGATATTAGCAAGATTAGCAGTTAGATCGGTTTCTGATTCAATTAATGCAACGGCTTGTTTGGTTAAGCGTTGGTAATGTTCTATTTTCATATTAACTTCCAATTAAATTGAGACTTCCATTATCAAGAGAACGCAGTAGAATGCGGTCATCAAACTAAATAGGACTTATTCTCATTACAATGAACAATTCAGAAGACACTATTAGCCGTTCTTGGTTAATAACTCAAGTAAAAAAACACAAGTCCAAATTACTGTTTGCTAACATTATTGCCATACTTGCAACTCTCATCAGTGTCCCTATCCCGTTGCTCATGCCATTAATGGTTGATGAAGTATTACTTGATAAGCCTGCTTCTGGCTTAGAGATGATGAACCACCTACTTCCATCTTCATTACAAACACCGACTGGCTATATAGCACTAACTTTGTTGTTAGTGATTATCATGCGCTCCGTTAGCCAAGCGTTGAACATTCTGCAAGGGCGTCAGTTTACGCTTGTGTCCAAAACAATTACCTATCAAATGCGCAGCAAGATGATAGATAAGCTTGGTCGCATCAGTATTAGACAATACGAAACCAAAGGCAGCGGCGGTATCAACGCCCACCTAATAACAGACATAGAGACAATAGATAAGTTCATTGGCTCGACTCTTTCTAAATTTATCATCAGCTTCCTGACCGTGTTCGGTACAGCGATCGTGCTGTTGTGGCTAGAGTGGCGTTTAGGGTTGTTCATTTTACTGGTCAATCCTGTTGTGATTTATTTCTCCCGTAAACTAGGCAGCAGGGTCAAACACCTTAAGAAATACGAAAACCAATCTTTTGAGCGCTTTCAAAACCGTTTGGTGGAAACCTTAGATGGCATTTACCAACTGCGCGCGGCGAATAAAGAGCGTATCTTTCTCGATGAGCTTAAGGTTCAAGCAAACCAAGTAAGAATCGACGCCGACAAATACGCTTGGCAATCTGAAGCTGCTGGCCGTGTTTCGTTTCTACTCTTCTTATTAGGTTTCGAGCTTTTCCGTGCCGTCGCGATGCTAATGGTGTTATTCAGTGACTTAACCATTGGTCAGATTTTCGCGGTATTTGGCTACTTGTGGTTCATGTTAGGCCCAGTTCAAGAGCTACTAGGGATTCAATTCTCTTGGTATAGCGCGAAAGCGGCACTGCAACGCATCAACGATCTTCTTCAGTTAGAAGAAGAGAAGCGCCCTATCAGTAAAGTGAACCCATTTACTGAAGATCAAGAAGTGACAGTCGACATCGAAGACGTTACATTCTCTTACACATTAGAAAACACTGTTTTAAATAGGCTATCGCTGCACATCCCTGCAGGTAAAAAAGTCGCTTTGGTCGGTGCGAGTGGAGGGGGTAAATCTACGTTAATCCAGTTGCTGATTGGGGTTTACCAAGCAGACTCAGGTTGCATTCGCTATAACGGTGAAACAACCGATGACATCAGCTTTGATGTAATACGCAATCAAATTGCCGTTGTTTTACAACAACCTATACTCTTTAACGATACATTAAGGCATAATCTGACCCTTGGTGCTGAATACGACGAAATGTCGTTGTGGCGTGCGCTTGAAGTCGCTCAAATGCAAGATGTCATCAAGCAACTGAGCAATGGCTTAGATACACAAATTGGTAGGAATGGCGTTCGACTGTCTGGTGGTCAACGACAACGCTTAGCAATAGCTCGTATGGTGCTGAGCAATCCTAAGTTTGTTATTCTTGATGAAGCGACATCTGCACTCGATACAGCAACAGAGTCAGCACTGCATAAAGCGTTGAGCGAGTTTTTGAAAGATCGCACAACTTTGATAGTGGCTCATCGATTATCAGCGGTGAAACAAGCCGATCTAATCTATGTTTTAGAAGATGGACAAGTCACACAGACGGGAACACATGGTGAATTGGTTGAACAACAAGGACTCTATCAAACACTCTACGGCAGTGTGCAATCGCACGCCTGATGTTTGCGGCTCTGAGTCTTTAAGTCGGGTTGCTAACCTAACTTACGTTTCAACTTGGGAGGTCGCGTGACCTCCCCATCCGTAACCAACCCTTTATCAACAAAACACCAATGCGACAGCAGTTCAGTGCGTCTTTGCCAGGGCTGCGAACTTCCCGTAGATAAAATGGACATCCCTTTAGGGAAATCAGCTTACTGCCCAAGATGCGGAACTCAGCTTTATAGAGGCGGTACCCCTAGGCTCTCTGGAAACCTAGCAATCGCAATTACCTGCTTATTGCTGTTTATCCCATCGCACTTTTTTGAATTCATCAGTATTCGCCTGATTGGCGTCATGATACCCGCGACGTTACCATCGGGTGTTTTTACCTTAATGGGCGAAGGCTTTCCTCTACTTGGTTTGCTGATCCTGTTCTGCAGTTCGATCGCTCCGTTGCTCGTGTGCACCTCGGTACTCATCACTCATGCATCACTGCGTCTTAAGATCTTTACACCCTTTCGTTATGCATTAGCCATTATTCAGACTCTCAAACATTGGATGATGTTGGATGTGTTTCTGGTAAGTTTGGCGGTCTCATGTTTCAAACTGCAAGATTACTCTGACATTTTCGTCGGCCCTGGTTTGATTGGCCTGATTCTTCTGCAGCTTTTCAGCGTATTACTAGTAAGCCGTATCAGTGTACGTCGCTACTGGGAAGCTTGGGCAAAAGAATCCGAATACTCTTTTGCTGAGAGTAAGAACGTACACTGTCACAACTGTCACCTATCTCAGCCTGACGGTCATACTTGTGTGCGTTGTCACCATGACTTATATCACCGCAAGCCCTACTCTATACAGAAAACTTGGGCTCTGCTATTTGCCGCATCCGTGGCTATTGTGCCAGCCAACGTCATTCCGATTTCTATCCTTATCACCAACGGACAAAGGCTAGAAGACACAATAATTTCCGGTGTCGCGTCGCTAATAAATAGCGATATGTATGGCATTGCAGCGATCATTTTCATTGCCAGTATCGTCGTTCCCGTCGCGAAAATACTGGGCCTCGCGTACATCTTAATCTGTATCAAGATGAAGCGTACGATTTACCACAGACAACGTATGACCATCTATTTCATCGTGAAATGGGTGGGAAAATGGTCGGTTATGGATCTATTCGTTATTTCGATCATGATGACCTTGGTCGACCGCGGACAAATTTTAAACTTTACACCAGGTTATGGTGCAGTCGCTTTTGGCGTCGTGGTTGTTCTCACGATGCTAGCAGCGGAAAGCTTAGATCCTAGGCTAATTTGGGATAACTACACCTCTAAAGATGAGTCAGTGAATGAACAACGATAACCAATCACAAACGTCATATTCACCAGAAGTAAGGAAAAACAAAGGCATCTCACCTTTGTGGATTCTGCCGATATTAACCGTCGCCTTAGCCGGTTGGTTGGTCATGAAATCGATACACGATGCTGGACAACGTGTGCAGATATACTTCTCAGATGCCGCAGGTTTAGTCGCAGGTCGAACAACGATTCGTTACCAAGGCTTAGAGGTGGGTATGGTGCGTGACATCACTTTATCCAAAGATCTATCGAGCATCTATGTCGATGCTGACATCTACCCAGAAGCGAAGAAGCTACTCTCAAAAGGCACACGGTTTTGGCTAGTAAAACCAACCGCTAGTTTGTCGGGTATCTCAGGATTGGACGCGCTTGTTTCAGGTAACTATATTGCTATCCACCCGAGCGAAACCAAACAAGACCCAGAAACCGTTTTCCAAGCGTTAGAATCCTCCCCTTCTGATTTACTGGCTTCTGAAGGTTTGAATATTTCACTGACGACCAAAGATCTGGGTGGCGTATCTGTTGGTTCTCAAATCGTTTACCGTAAAATCCCAATTGGTGAGGTTTACAACTACCAGTTAAACGACAACGCGAAATCCGTTACGATTCAAGCGTCGATTAAAGATGAATACAGCCATATCATTACCGACCAAAGCCGTTTTTGGAATGTAAGTGGCTTAGGTGCCAGTATTGGATTTTCAGGTGTTGACGTGCGCTTAGAAAGCCTCAGTGCGCTACTTGGCGGTTCAATTGCGGTCGACTCTCCGGGAGAAGGTCAGCCTGTCGAGATGAACACCAAATTCAAACTTTACCCAGATTTGAAAACAGCAGGTCGTGGTATCTCTATCAAGATCGCTGTTCCCGATGATAACAAGATCAGTGCAACGGGCGCTCCGATCATGTATCGCGGCATTGAAATCGGTCAAATCACCGACTTATCTTTAAGCGAAGGACGTGAAAACGTGGTCGCATCCGCTGCTATCCAGCCTGCATTCAGTGACTTTTTAAATAGCGGCAGTAAATTCGTTCTAGAAGAAGCTGAACTATCGCTTACTGGCATGAAAAACATTGCAAACTTAGTGACAGGTAACTTTTTAACCTTGGTACCGGGCAAAGGTGAAAAAGCCCGTCGATTTACTGCGATCCGTAAGAACGAATTCAGTCAGGAACAAGAGAAATCCGTTGCGATTCGCTTAACCTCAAACAATTCGTTCGGACTGGATGTCGGTACACAACTGCTCTACAAAGGTATTGCTGTTGGCTCTATCATCCAAGTGGGCTTAGTCGATGGTGTTGGTACGGGCTCTGATAAGCACGAAGTGTTCATGGATGCACTTATCGATAATGAGTATGCGCACCTTATCAAAAGCCACAACCGTTTCTTTGTGACAGGTAGTGCGACTGCAGAGCTAACCGAATCAGGCTTGAGTGTTACGGTCCCACCAGCAAAACAGCTTCTTACCGGCTCGATTAGCTTTGCGAGTGAAGGTAAATCTGAAGCTCGAACGGACTACCAACTTTTCCAAAGTAAGTCGTTAGCAGAAATTGCTAAGTTTAATCAGTCTGGTTCAAAGACACTTTCTTTGTTTGCCAGTGAGTTACCTTCAATTTCTAAAGGCAGTCCACTCCTCTACCGCAACCTACAAGTGGGTAGTATTTCTGATTTTCAGCTTGCCGACGGTGGCGTAAGAATCAAAGTCACAATCGAAAATCGTTACACACACTTACTCAACAAGCACACTGTTTTCTGGAACCGATCAGGCGTTGAGGTTGATGCGTCGCTATCGGGTATCAGCATTAAAGCGGCACCAGTTAAAACCCTTATCCAAGGCGGTATTGCTTTTGACTCTCTGCCGGGAATCGACAACAAACTTGGTGACGTGTGGAAGCTTTACAAAGATTCAAAATCTGCTCGAAAATTTGGCCGCGCGATTACTATCACCTCTTCTGGCGATCAAGAAGTCAACAAGGGCATGGCGATCAAATATCAAGGTGTCACTGTTGGTGAGGTTACTTTGGTGATTCCGAACTTCAACAAGGGCGGTATTGAGATTACTGCGCGTATTTTACCTGAGTACGTCGACAAGATTGCCGTGACGAACAGTCACTTCTGGTTGGCAGAACCTGAGATTGGCCTTAATGGCATCAAAAACGTCTCTGCGCTGCTCTCTAAACACATCAACGTAGACCCGGGCAAAGGTGAAAGAAACACGAAATTTGAGCTTAGCAAAGGACCTGTGCAGCCTGAAGGCAAGATATTCCAACTGCAAAGCGAAACGCGCGGCTCAGTATCTGAAGGTACACCTATCCTATTCCGTGAACTAGAAATTGGCAGTGTTATAGATGTTCAGCTGGGCGAGTTTGCTGATCGCATCATATCTACGATTCAAATAGAACCTGACTACGCGTATCTAATCCGCGCAAACACCGTGTTCTGGAACGTGTCGGGCGTCGATGTCTCTATCGGCCTGTCAGGCGCAAACATCAAAGCCGGAACGGTAGACAGCTTGTTAAGAGGTGGTATTACATTCTCAACGCCACCGACAAATGAACTTCAACCAGTAGCAAGCGAAGATCAGTCTTTCTACCTCTATCCTCAAGCCGAAGATGAGTGGAAATCATGGAGAACCGCAATTCCTCGTCCATAGAGTGAACTCTCTGACGTTTCTGGAAGATTAATTCTTCATCAAAATGCAGCCATTAGGCTGCATTTTTGTTGTTTGCTGCAAATATGGTTTAGAACGGCCTCATTTTGCTTTAAACTCCCCGCATTAATGCAATAAATCGAGATACTCTTTTGCACGCTAACGTATATATTCCTGAAGAATTCCTAACGCACATCGAAGCAATCATGCCTAGTCATCTAGATATGGCTTCTTTTGTTGCGTCATGCCAAAAACCACTTCGTAAAAGTATTCGAATCAACACATTGAAAATCAGTGTTGAAGACTTCCTAGTACGAGCAAAAGAGAAAGGCTGGGAACTGGAACCTGTACCTTGGTGTGAAACGGGCTTTTGGATTACAGCGGACGAAAGTGAAGCGCCACTAGGTAATACGGCAGAACACATGTCTGGTCTTTTCTACATCCAAGAAGCCAGCTCGATGATGCCACCCTCGGCACTTTTCCAAGGCGAAGCTGATTACCAAGCGGTGCTAGACACTGCGGCTGCACCCGGCTCTAAAACAACGCAAATCGCTGCGCTAATGAATAATCGCGGTGTATTGGTTGCCAATGAGTATGCAGCAAGCCGTGTGAAAGTCCTTCACGCTAACATCGAACGTTGTGGCGTTCGTAATGCCGCTCTAAGTAACTTTGACGGTCGAGTTTTTGGTGGTTGGTTACCAGAACAGTTTGATGCTGTGTTGCTAGACGCACCCTGCTCTGGCGAAGGTACCATTCGTAAAGACGCCGATGCGATGAAGAACTGGACGTATCAATCTGTGGTCAATATTGCCGACACGCAAAAAGATCTGATTGAAAGTGCATTCCATGCTCTTAAACCTAATGGTGTTTTGGTTTACTCAACGTGTACGCTTAGCACCGAAGAGAACCAACAAGTGTGTCATCACTTAAAAGAAACCTTTGGTGATGCGGTTGAATTTGAATCTCTTGAATCACTATTCGACAACGCAAAAGCAACCACGACAGAGGAAGGCTTTCTACACATCTTCCCTCAAGTTTATGACTCAGAAGGTTTCTTTGTTGCACGTATCCGTAAATTAGCGTCTGTTACTCCACCAGAAGTTAAAAAACGTATGGGTAAATTCCCATTTGAAAAAGCATCAAAGAAAACTCAGCAAGAAGTCGCTGAACAACTAATGAGTACTCTCGATATCGAATTGCCAAGCGATACTCAGGTTTGGATTCGCGACAAAGACGTTTGGCTATTCCCAGAAGCGCTAGAGCCTATGATCGGTGAGTTCCGTTTTTCTCGCATGGGAATCAAGATCGCCGAAACCCATAAAAAAGGTTACCGCTGGCAGCACCAAGTGGCGACAACGCTTGCAACAGGTAATGAAGCTAATGTTGTCGAGCTAAGCATTGAAGATGCTCGTGAATGGTTCATGGGACGCGATGTTCGCCCTGAAGGCTTGTCTGGCAAAGGTGAAGTACTAGTGAAGTACAACGGTGCAATCATCGGCCTTGGTAAATGGGTTGGCAACCGAGTGAAGAACGGTTTACCACGCGAGTTAGTGCGCGATAAGAACCTATTCTAAAGCTTTCTCCCTGTATACAGCTAGATAAACAAAAGCCCAAACAACGTTAATTGTTTGGGCTTTTTCTATTCTATCGGCCATGTAACTCAGTGTGCGAGCGCTTGTAAATCAACAACTAATTACATAAATATCAATTCAAGCCACTATTTCCAAAAAGAAAAATCGCACTTTAGGGAATCTAAACTAGACTTCAATCTAATAGTCAAAAGATTAAAACGATTAGCGTAGGCTCTTCGGAGCCCTTTCCCCTAAGCCCAAACAGGAAGGTTTGGGCTTTTTTTTGACCGAGAGGATCGCTTATTTAACTAAGCTAATACCTTCTTTGTCGATAGTGATCTTGCCAGATTTGTACAAACCACCAATTGTCTTCTTGAACGTACCTTTGCTGGTTCTGAATGCAGAGAAAATAACTTCAGGAGAAGACTTATCATTCAAAGGCAGGTAACCGCCTTTCTTCTCAAGCAGATCAAGAACCTTAGTGCTTAGGTCATCCATCTTAGCGACACCAACTTTCTGAAGAGACAAATCAATCTTACCGTCTTCTTCACGAACGTTTTTAATGTAGCCTTTTAGTGTTTTACCAATGAACAGCTTACCGATGATGTCAGATGGGAAAATCATACCCCAGTGTTCACCGTTCACGATCGCTTTGTAACCCAATTGGCTGCGCTCAGCGATAATGAGATCAACTTGCTCATTTTGCTTATAAGTCGCAGGCGTGTTGTCTAACCATTTGTTGAACTTCGTTGTACCAACGATACGGCTCGATGCTTTATCGATATACACATATACTAAGATTGACTGACCTTCGTTTAAACGGCCACGCTGCTCGCTGAAAGGAACAAGAAGGTCTTTACCTTTCACGCCCCAGCTCATGAATGCACCAGTGCTGTTAACACCTTCAACCGTCATCAAACCAAACTGGCCTACTTGAGCTATTGGTTTTTCAGTCGTTGCAGCGATCTGGTTGTCAGAATCTATGTATAAGAAAACATCTAGCTTTTGACCAATTTCAACACCTTCAGGAGTAAATCGTTTCGGCAGCAACACGGTTCCATAGTCGCTCGCGTCAAGGAATACACCGAAGTCTGCTTGTTTTACTACTTCTAAGTTGTTTATTTGACCAATATTAATCATCAAGGTTGTCTCTACTTTAAATTTGGCGGAGATTATACGTGATCTCTGATATGCTTTCGCTAGTTTCATTCATATTTTTACATTCTAGGAGACATCGTTGATCACCGTTGATAAACAAGATGCGATAACACTTAAAATTAACCATGCCATGGCTAAGACCAAAAAGCTCGACATGGACGTTTATCTATTCATTCCCGGTGAACTTGGACTGACTCCTGAAGTGCTTTCTGAAAGTGCCTTTTTCTACAGCTCAATCACTCAAAAACGTGCCTACTATAGTGACAAAACACTTTTACCTTTGGTACACAGTCGCTTGGCAAAACGTGGACGCTTATCTACAACACAGTATCGTGTCAGTTTGAGTCTGTTTGCCTACCAATATGTTATCGCGTTAGATAAAGCAGTCAGCAGCTTAAATAAAACTGATAGTGACGACGTAACGGCTGATGAAGTAGATGAAGTCATTGAATTGGCTTTAGATATCTTGAAGAAGCTACGCCGAAGCATCCCTTACGAAGAAAATCTCAAGCGCTACTACGCTAATATCGATAACTACCTATCTTGGTATACCGAGCAAAAGTTCCTATCGCTAGTTTCACACATGCCACGAGGTAGTGAGTATTCAACGATTAAAGAACGACTCTTAACGCTTTGTGATAAAGAGACCGCGCACCGTAAACTGAACCGCTACAACTCAGCAAGAGTTCGAGAGGACGTTACCCGCTTGAGTAACAAGATGCGTTTGCTGCGTCGTTTGATTGAACACCCTATCGTGCTTAAAGAAAAGACAACGTCGATGGGTAAGAACGTTAAGCGTGCCGTGAAAGGCATCGCGACCGGTTTGGTGATGGTTGTCGTGACCACTACTGTGATCTTGGCTCGTGACTTTCTTGGTGAGATTACCGCCTCTTTCATCGTGGCAATGTCTTTCATTTACGCACTGCGTGAGATCTTTAAAGATGACTTGAGAGACATCCTTTGGCGCTGGCTGCGTAAAGGCAAGCCAAAATGGAAGCGTCGTTACTATGATCCAACGACCAACAAGTCAGTAGGCCATAAACTGGAATGGTTGGACTACGCAAATTTTTCTAAGCTTGCAGATCGCATTCAGTCGATCCGTAAAAAGCGTGTGGTACAACGTGAAGAGCAAATCTTGCATTACCGCTCTCATACTGAGATGTCGACATCGACCTTTATGAGTGGTTATGAGGAGACTCGTGAAACGTTATCGATCAGCCTAAGAGCGCTGACACGGTTGATGGATAAAGGCTCAAACAAGATCTACCGCTTGAATGAAGGACAAGTGAGCCGCGAATCAGTAGAAAAGCGTCATCTTCTCAACCTGATCATTAAAGAGAACAACCATGATAACGAACCAACCTACTACCGTTGGAAGATCGTTATGAACCGTTCAAAAATAGTTGATATTGAGCAGATCACTCAAGAGTCATAGAGCCGTTATAAAGTTCTCTATAACGGTATGTGGAAACCATTCACATACCGTTGTTTTATCTCTTCAACGTTACCCATGACTTCTAAACCAAAATCTATTATTTAATCGCTATTTTCTTGAAGGGACTTTCTTAATTGAAAGCGTAAGCGTGAACTCCGCCATCGGCTCGTCACCATGTAAAGATGGGCAAGTCGCGATAATGGTTACGGGTTGATTGACCCGTTCTCCGGTCGACATGGTTTCTGCCAGCATAGTGTTGATCAGCTCACCGTCGTTACAAGTGAAATGCACATCACCTTCAGGGCGCTTCAAAAAGTTACCCGTCACCTCTTTAAAAGCCAACGAGATCTTTTCACCTTGCTGCTGAGATTTGCTCATCGCAAGAAACCCACCCGCGACATCCGCACCTACAGCCAAAACGCCAAAGTACATACTGTTAAGGTGATTCTTAGTACGCCTTCTAAGCGGGATTTTCACTTCAACATGTTGGTTGTCCAACGCGAGTAGTTTTGGTCGGCACAACCAGATAAGTGGGACTTTGAAAAAGCCAAACATGCTTAAGTAGAAATTTGCTTTTTGTAGAGGGGTCAACATTCGAATTACCTAGCCAAGTTAGTCATCAGACCAGTTAATCGACTAGCGATAAGAATGTCAAAAAAATGTTACAAAAAAGAGATATCATCGCACAATGATATCTCTTTCATTCTCAAAGCATTAGCGCCTTAAGTCGGCTTATCAGGCAAGCTAATCGATTTACGCAGTCACGACCGTTTCTACGCATTCAAGATCAGCTATGTAACCTTGTAGACGTGGGTAATCCACTAAGCCTTGAGTTACTAGCAGCACTGGCTTCTTCGCGTTCAGGGTTGCTTTAACAATCATATCCAACAAGGTAATAACCGCTTCGTTTTGTGGATCAAAAGCGTGCTGCTGAGCTTCATTGTGTTTGTCTACGCCTAAAGTGAAAGACGCTAAGCTATCAACGTTTACCACTACACCATCGAAGTAATGCAGTAAACGTTCGCTCAGTAGCACTGCAGACGGCACATCACACGAGAACAGTACTTTCAAACCGTTAAGGCCGCGTGGTAGCCCTTGCTCGGCAAGCAGGTCAATAATCTTAGCGGCATCGCTTAACGCACGAACGTAAGGCACAACTACTTCAACGTTGATGCCCTGCTCACGTAATGCCTTAATAACCTGACATTCTAAAGCGAAAGCCTTGCTGTATTCTGGTGTCGCGTAACGAGCAACGCCACGAACACCTAGTGCAGGGTTAATCTCTTCTGCTTCACAGTTCCCGCCAAGCAGCGAACGGAATCCATAGCTGTCTGCACTGCTTAATGCGATACGAACAGAAGTGTGATTTGGCTGAACGGCAGCTTGAATGGCAATCACTAAGGTCGAAACAAAATGCTCATCGACTGTTTTATCGCCAAGGATCGCTTCTAAAGACGTTTTTTCAATATCAGTCAAAGTATCTAAGTGACTCTCGATACTTGGGTGGTAGAAGACACGATCCATCACTAATTCTGATAATGAAACGTATAAGTGGTTAGAATTATTATTATCGTTGTAAGAAGGCAGCACATCACCTAAGACGAGTTCTGGGTGCAAAGTGCTTTGATTTTCTTGAGTCATTGCTGCTCCAGCATTTTTATGTTGTGTTCAAACGAAAATACCGATAGCTGCCTGTTAATACAAGTGAAAATCCCTTATTTGACGCTGGCCTGCTGATAAAAATAAGAATATTAGCAATAACTGAGATAACTTTGACTCAATAGAGTTTATTCCTCTGTTCAATTCCGTTATCTTAACCACTTCGCAATAGAATAAAAAAGCTATCACATGCCATTAAAAACTGATGAGTTGAGAACCCAAGCTCTGGGTCCTATGCCAACTCCTGCCGAACTAGGCAATGCACACCCTATTACTGACGACGTTGCTGAGCGCATTAAAAATTCTCGCCGCCAAATCGAAGATATCCTAACTGGTCGTGATAACCGCCTATTAGTTATCGTAGGCCCTTGCTCTGTTCACGATACAGATGCGGCACTTGATTACGCTGAGCGCCTAAGCAAAATTCAAGACCAGTACAAAGATGAACTGTTCGTTGTAATGAGAACCTACTTCGAGAAGCCTCGTACTGTTGTAGGTTGGAAGGGTTTGATTACAGATCCTAACCTTGATGGTTCATACGCACTTGAAACAGGCTTGAACAAAGCTCGTAAGCTTCTGCTAGATATCAACAAGCTTGGCCTAGCTACCGCGACTGAATTCCTTGATATGATCACAGGTCAGTACATTGCAGACCTTATCACTTGGGGTGCGATTGGCGCTCGTACAACTGAATCTCAGATTCACCGTGAAATGGCTTCTGCACTGTCTTGCCCTGTTGGCTTCAAGAACGCGACCAACGGCAACATCAAGATTGCTATCGATGCAATTCGTGCAGCACATGCTTCACACTACTTCTACTCTCCAGATAAGAACGGCCGCATGACGGTTTACCGTACTTCTGGCAACCCATACGGTCACGTTATTCTACGTGGTGGTGATAAAGGCCCTAACTTCGACGCTGAATCTGTAGATACTGCATGTAAGCAACTGGCTGAATTCGATCTACCTCAACGTTTGGTTGTAGACTTTAGCCACGCTAACTGTCAGAAGCAACACCGTAAGCAGTTAGAAGTTGCACAAGACATTTGTGAGCAAATTAAATCTAACAAGAACCAAATTGCAGGCATTATGGCAGAGAGCTTCATTATTGAAGGCAACCAGCCAATGACAGACATTAACAACCTAGAATATGGCAAGTCGATTACTGACCCATGCCTAAGCTGGGAAGATACTGCAACAATGCTAGACATGCTTGCAACAGCAATTAAAGATAGAAACTTAGCTTAAGGAAACAACACAATGCCATCATTTGACATTATCTCTGAAGTAGAAGCAGTAGAACTGCGTAACGCAGTAGACAACGCAAACCGTGAACTATCGACTCGTTTCGATTTCCGCGGCGTTGACGCAAGCTTTGATTACAAAGATGAATCAGTAAAATTGACTGCTCAAGACGATTTTCAACTGAAGCAAATGCGCGATATCCTTCGCAGCAACCTAACGAAGCGTAATGTTGATCCTAACGCGATGGAAGCGAAAGCGGCAGACCAAACAGGTCGCACTTGGCACCAAACGGTTATCTTTAAGCAAGGCATTGAAACTGATGTCGCTAAGAAGATCGTTAAGCTAATCAAAGACAACAAAGTTAAAGTTCAAGCTTCTATCCAAGGCGACAAAGTTCGTGTTACTGGTAAGAAGCGTGATGACCTACAAGCTGTTATGGCTCTAGTTCGCGGCGGTGAACTTGGTCAACCTTTCCAGTTTGACAACTTCCGCGACTAATTTTTGAGTTTGAGTGACCGCCTATTTGGGTTGCTCATTCATCAGCACAATGTCGTGTTTGAAATAGCAAAAAGCCACTTCTTTTGAAGTGGCTTTTTATTTATCTGGTCCAGCTTTAGTTTTATTCCGAGCCTCTAGCCGATTTCAAACAACCAGAAAGCTCTCATTTCAACTAGAAGCAATTACCTCAACTGAGTACTTGGGCTGCTGACAATTTTAGGTCTTTGCCGACCAACAGATTAAACTCTACGCTTGCTGGTGGAATAAACACACACACTCGTAATTTCTCTGCTCTTGCTTGCTCAAGCTTTGTTGATAGCTCTCCGCTGTTGGCGTAGCTCTCTCTTTCTGCATCTCGGCGGCACAGGTCGATAAATTCAAATGGACAATCGCTCGGTGAAAGTACGAGCTCTGCCTCCTGCATCAAACGTAAAGCCTTCATAGACAACAGCTCGACATCTTGCTCGAATTCAATCCAAGTGACCTGCCCTTCGCTATCAATGCCTTCGGTTAGCGCTTGCTGGTAGTAAGACTCTAACTGCTCTCTGTCATTCACCTGCTCGATAAAGCTGGATGACAAGAAACGCTCCCAAAATTTACGACGCTCGTCGACGGTTGGGAATGACTCTTTGATTGAATTGCGTTTTGATGCACCGAAGTCTGCTATCAAACCTATGTTTTGTGGCAATACCGTTTCGAGTTTTTCTCTGATATTTCTTACTAAAACAGGTGATGCCCCGCCACTAGAGATGGCAATTTGGATTCTGCCGCGATTTATCATCGAAGGTGTGATGAAGTCGCAGTAAGGAAGATCGTCAACCACATTGACTAAAATGCCCAGTTTTTTCGCATCATTATACACTTGGTGATTCAAGCTTGGGTTGTCTGTTGTGGCCCAAACCTGCAAGTAATTTTTCGATATGATCTGTGACGAGTAAAAGTTTTGAACCCAGTGAAGCTTGTTCTCGTCCACAAGCTGCTTTAAGTAAGGCGCTACCTTGGGAGACACCAAAGTCACATCCGCTCCCGCTCGTAGTAAGCTATCGACTTTACGGCAAGCAACCTCACCCCCACCAACCACTAAGATTGGCTTATTTTCTACATCCAAAAACATTGGGAAATAACGCATGTTCTTCCTTGAGACTACTTCAATAACTATTCAGCCATGCTACCAAATTTGGAGCATATTCATAACTATCGAAGTGTAATAAAAATATTTATTGACCAAATTTCAACATTTCTTAAGTTTAATATTTCATCATTGTGATGTTTATTCAGAATATTTATCTAGTCGATTATCAATATAAAAATCTAAATCTCGTTGCACCAACAGTGTGAACCGTTGCACTATTTACATTCACTTAACATTTGGTCATTCTAATTGTGTTCGGATTTGTGATTTCATTCAAAATTCTTTTTAAATTATACATTTGTGAAACTACGGATCCTTTCCTAACCTTATAAACAGTTGTTTAAATCGCACACAGTTTCATTTGCAAAATGCAACTCGTTTAATTTGAACAACAAGGTCATAGAAAACGCAACACATAAGAGAAACTCAAACGAGCACGAGTATCAGGTGTCACCTGGTTAACAAGGAAGGATACAAATGACAAATAAACTAACACTTCTTGCTTCAGTAGTAGCTGCATCAACTGCGATGATGGCAACATCGGCATCAGCGGCAGAAAGCACTCTGGACAAAGTCACATCTCAAGGTTTTCTAACTTGTGGTGTAAGTACCGGTCTTCCAGGGTTCTCTAACCCTAACTCAAAAGGTGAATGGGAAGGAATTGATGTTGAGTATTGTCAAGCTCTTGCAGCGGCTGTACTCGGTGACAAGACTAAAGTTAAGTATGTACCTCTAACAGCAAAAGAGCGTTTTACTGCGCTTCAATCTGGCGAAATCGACGTACTATCTCGTAACACAACATGGACATTACATCGTGACACTGCTCTAGGTCTGAACTTCGTAGGCGTTAACTACTACGATGGTCAAGGCTTCATGGTTAAGAAAGAACTTGGCCTAACAAGTGCTCAAGAACTTGATGGCGCTTCTGTATGTGTTCAATCAGGTACAACAACTGAACTTAACCTAGCCGATTACTTCCGTAACAGTGGCATGTCTTACAAGCCAGTGGTATTCGATACGGCAGCACAAACATCGAAAGGTTTCGACGCAGGTCGTTGTGACGTACTAACAACTGACCAATCTGGTCTATACGCACTTCGCCTAAACCTAGCTGATCCTAAATCTGCAGAAGTACTTCCTGAAATCATCTCTAAAGAGCCTCTAGGCCCTGTTGTTCGTCAAGATGATGATCAATGGTTTAACGTTGCTAAGTGGACACTTTCAGCAATGATTAACGCGGAAGAATACGGCATCTCTTCTAAAAATGCAGACGAAATGCTTAAGTCAAAAGATCCAAACATCAAACGTATTCTTGGTGTAGACGGTCCTAAAGGTAAAGGCCTTGGCATTCGCGACGACTGGGGTTACCAAGTAATTAAGCAAGTTGGTAACTACGGTGAGAGTTTTGAGCGTACTGTTGGTACAGGTTCTCCACTTCAAATCTCTCGTGGTGTAAATGCATTATGGAATGCGGGCGGCTTTATGTACGCTCCACCAATCCGTTAATAAATTTTCAAGCATCAATTAGGGCGGAGTTTTCCGCCCTATTTATTAAATGGATTTGAGGTTATAGTAGTATGAAACCTAATGAAACTATTTCTCCAGCTCAGGCAAAGCCACAGCCCAAAAGTGCCAACTTATTTTACAACCCCACTTTTCGCTCCATCATTTTCCAAATTATCGCCGTCGGGGCGCTTTGTGCTTTCTTTTACACGATTGTAAATAATGCACTCACAAACTTAGATTCCCGTGGTATCACCACTGGTTTTGATTTTCTCTCCCAAGAAGCTGGTTTTGGTATCGGCTTAACACTGATTGAATACGACGAGACCTTCTCATACGGTCGTACATTCTTTATCGGTCTTCTCAATACCGCTTTGGTTTCAGTACTCGGCATCATGCTAGCGACAGTGCTGGGCTTTAGTATGGGTATCGCTAGGCTCTCTTCAAACTGGCTAGTTAGCCGATTTGCAGCTGTCTACATTGAGATATTCCGAAATATCCCTCTGCTATTACAAATCTTTTTCTGGTATTTCGCCGTTCTACAAGCCTTGCCTTCTGCTCGTCAAAGTATGAGTCTAGGTGAAGCAATTTTCTTGAACGTACGCGGGTTGTACTTCCCTGCTCCAGTCTTTGAGCAAGGCAGTAGCATTGTCATCGCATCATTGATTGTCGGTATTATCGCTACGTTTATTATCAACATCTGGGCTAAGAACAGACAGAAACTGACCGGCCAACAAACACCGATGTTGCGAATTGCAGCTGCGTTGATTTTAGGCTTACCGTTGATAACTTACTTTGTTATGGGCATGCCTATCTCTGCAGATTACCCTGTGTTGAAAGGGTTTAACTTCAAGGGTGGTGTTACGATAATCCCTGAGCTTGCTGCATTGATGCTCGCTTTAAGTATCTATACAGCAGCGTTCATTGCTGAGATTGTTCGTTCAGGTATTAACGCGGTAAACCATGGGCAAACTGAGGCTGCGATGTCTCTAGGCATCCCACGTTCTAGAACTCTAAAGCTTGTCATTATTCCACAAGCATTAAGAATCATTATCCCACCACTAACCAGTCAGTATCTAAACCTGACCAAAAACTCATCACTTGCGATGGCCATTGGTTATCCTGATCTTGTCTCTGTATTTGCAGGAACAACACTTAACCAAACTGGACAAGCTATCGAAGTAATCGCGATGACAATGGGCGTCTACCTAACCTTGAGCCTATTAACGTCCGCTCTAATGAACATATACAACCGCAAAGTAGCGTTGGTGGAGAGATAAGATGAGTACACATCAATTTCAACCTGATCTTCCGCCTCCAGCGAATACCGTTGGGCCAGTCGGTTGGTTAAGAAAAAATCTATTTAATGGACCTATTAACAGCGTCGTCACTGTGATTCTTGCTTACTTTGCTTTCACCCTATTATGGGCAATAGCGGATTGGGCATTCATCAGTGCCGACTGGATAGGAACCACACGCGATGCCTGTACTAGCGAAGGCGCTTGTTGGGTTTTTATCAGCGTTCGTTGGGACCAATTCATGTATGGCTTCTACCCAGAAGCTGAACTGTGGCGACCTCGCCTCTTCTACGCAACGTTGGCCATTTTTGTAGCCTTACTGGCTTATGAAAAAACACCTAAACGTACGTGGATTTGGTTGTTCTTCGTCAACATCTACCCATTTATCATTGCCGGCTTGCTATACGGTGGCGTCTTTGGGTTAGAAGTTGTTGATACCCATAAATGGGGCGGCCTATTGGTTACACTGGTCATCGCACTTGTTGGTATTGTAGTGTCAC
Organism: Vibrio sp. 10N.247.310.23; assembly: GCF_041467155.1. Taxonomy (NCBI): domain Bacteria; kingdom Pseudomonadati; phylum Pseudomonadota; class Gammaproteobacteria; order Vibrionales; family Vibrionaceae; genus Vibrio; species Vibrio sp. 10N.247.310.23. The sequence continues at coordinate 49,229 of NZ_JBFSTZ010000018.1, forward strand.
TCCCTATTGGTGTTGCACTTGCTCTTGGGCGTCGCTCAGAGATGCCGATCATTCGCAGTATGTGTACCGTATACATCGAAATTTGGCGTGGCGTACCGCTCATTACAGTTCTATTCATGGCTTCAGTAATGCTGCCACTCTTTTTATCAGAAGGGACAGAAACCGATAAGCTCATTCGAGCACTTGTAGGGGTAGTTCTATTCAGTGCAGCCTACATGGCCGAAGTAATTCGAGGTGGTCTACAAGCAATACCAAAAGGCCAATACGAAGCAGCTGATGCTCTGGGGTTAAGCTACTGGAAAAAGACTGGGCTTATCATTCTACCTCAAGCTCTTAAAATCACGATTCCTTCAATTGTGAACACCTTCATTGGTTTGTTTAAAGATACCAGTCTTGTTTTGATTATTGGTATGTTTGATGTACTAGGAATTGGCCAAGCCGCGAATACCGACCCTGAATGGCTTGGGTATTCAACAGAAAGTTATGTATTTGTCGCGTTAGTGTTCTGGGTGTTTTGTTTTGGCATGTCGAGATATTCGATATGGCTAGAAAACAGACTTCACACCGGTCACAAACGATAATTAACAAGATCAAGGACGTATTATGACGCAGCAGACAGAAAACAACTCTCAAGGTCTTATGATCGAGTTGAAAGACATGAACAAGTGGTACGGTGAATTCCACGTACTTAAGAACATCAATTTAGAAGTTAAAAAAGGCGAGAAAATCGTTATCTGTGGCCCTTCAGGCTCTGGTAAATCAACGATGATCCGCTGCATCAACCGATTAGAAGAGCACCAAAAAGGTCATATCTTCGTTTCAGGTAATGAATTAACGGAAGACCTAAAGAACATCGAAGCCGTGCGTAGAGATGTCGGCATGTGTTTCCAACACTTCAATCTGTTTCCACATCTGACGGTATTAGAGAACTGTACTCTGGCTCCAATCTGGGTCAAAAAGATGCCAAAAGAAGAAGCCGAAGCGATTGCAATGAAGTACCTAGAGCGCGTAAAAATCCCTGAGCAAGCGGACAAGTTCCCAGGTCAGCTTTCAGGTGGTCAACAGCAGCGTGTAGCTATCGCTCGCTCTTTGTGTATGAACCCTCAAGTGATGCTGTTTGATGAGCCAACGTCGGCGCTCGATCCAGAAATGGTTCGTGAGGTGTTAGACGTAATGGTTGAGCTTGCAGAAGAAGGCATGACGATGCTTTGTGTAACGCACGAGATGGGCTTTGCTAAAGAGGTCGCGGATCGCGTTATCTTCATGGATGCCGGTGAAATCATAGAAGAGAACAACCCTGTCGATTTCTTTGAAAACCCACAATCAGACAGAACGCAGAACTTCTTAAGCCAAATCTTACACCACTAATGTGTTATGATGCATAAACTACAGAGGCGGCTTAGGTCGCCTCTTTGTTTTCAGTGTTATAATTAGTTTTTCAAGATTATAAACAGCGATTCAGTGCGATTAAAATTGAACAACGAACCTTAACTGCACTTTAAGAAATACTTTGTTACACCTTCAGAAACACTTAACCGACTATTTTGATTATTATTTTACGTATACAAGAGGAATGAGAGACTTGATTTTTCGAACTTTCACCCCCATAAATGTACTAATAACTATTAAAGTCACCTTACGAGGAAGATTATGAACAGCCCTATGTTTTCACGCACAGCATCTCAAGAAAGTGCTCTGCAAACCAATAAAGTGTTGCGTAACACCTACGCATTACTGTCTATGACACTACTTTGGTCTGCTGTTGTAGCAGGCGTATCCATGGCGATGAACCTTCCTCGCCCGGGTCTTATTATCATGCTAGTTGGCTTCTACGGCCTACTTTTCCTAACAGAAAAGAACCGTGACAACAGCATGGGTCTAGTCTTCACATTCCTATTTACAGGTTTCTTAGGCTACACCATCGGTCCAATCTTAAACATGTACGTTGGCGCAGGCATGGGTGATGTCATCCTAACTGCACTTGGCGGTACAGCACTGGCGTTTATGGGCGCATCAGCTTACGCACTAACAACTAAGCGTGACCTGTCGTTCCTTAATGGCATGCTATTAGCTGGTTTCGTAGTACTACTTGTAGGTATGGTTGCAAACATCTTCCTACAAATGCCTCTACTATCATTGGCAATGAGCGGTATGTTCATCCTGTTCTCGACTGGTGTTATCTTGCTTACAACGCAAAACATCATTCGTGGCGGTGAAACAAACTACATCTCTGCAACGATCAGCTTGTACGTATCGATCTACAACATCTTCATCAGCCTACTAAGCATCCTAGGCATCATGGGCAGCGACGACTAATCGTTCCCATCATTGAAGAATATCTAGCCCAAGAGCCTACCTCTTGGGCTTTTTTGTATCTATAAGTACGATATTTCATTGGATAGCTACAATTTCTGTTGAGAAAGACAAACTTGGTCATGTACCCTATCCGCATAGTTAATTGGATTCTGGATTAAACATGTTTGAATATAACGGCAAGCAAATCGAAACCGACGCTCAAGGCTATCTATTGGATTACACGCAATGGGAAGAAGGCATGATTGAAATTCTTGCTCAAGACGAGGCGATTGAACTTACAGATGCACACTTAGAAGTCGTACATTTTGTAAGGAGCTTTTACGAAGAGTTCAACACCTCACCAGCGGTTCGCATGCTCGTTAAAGCAATGGAAAAAGCTCACGGCCCAGAAAAAGGCAATAGTAAGTACCTTTTCAAGTTATTCAAAAAAGGCCCTGCAAAACAAGCGACCAAGCTCGCCGGTTTACCTAAACCAGCAAAGTGCTTGTAAAACCTAACCCGCTTTAGGTCATTAAGTTACGTTCAATATAAAATACTGTAGTGCTACAACTACAGTATTTTAAACGCCCCTATGCGTACGTCTTGGCGCTCACTATCTTTAACTTGATGCATCACAACGTTGTCTACTGTTGCGCTCGAAGGGCCAATATAGAGCCAAGCATGTAACTTCTCAATTTGCTGACTCTCTCCGACAACTAACACTTCAACTCGACCATCATTTAAGTTCTTTGCATAACCTGAGAGACCCATAGCTTGCGCCTGCCTACTGGTGTGGTAACGGAACCCAACACATTGAACTACGCCTGACACGACAAAAATATATTGTGAACTTTCCATAACGTTGCCTCATAAATTATATGAATGATATAGTCGAGTTTCTATTCATTCACCGCTTATTGGTGGACTTACTTCGAGTATAACGATTATGAAAGAAATCCCATTTCGTTGGATTGACAAATATCTCATTCACCTAAAAATCCAAGAAAAGTTCTATCTACTCTTCTTATTGCCTCTTCTCGCCCTGGTTATATTAACTCTCGTTTTAGATAGTGCCGCGGACTCTTTACTTGCTCACCTTTATCAAGAAGAAATGCTCTTGATGAAAGGGCTTATCGAAGCGGGTCAACTCACTAAAGATCAAGTAGCTCAGCTTGTCAGCAGCTCTGAAACCATCTCTTTAGGCTACGGTGCTGGTTCTGTTTCAGTGATGAATGGAGCGTTCAGCCTAGTTGCTAACCATGACCAAAACCTTTGGTCTGCTCTATCGACGACTCAGGTTTCTATCATCGCTGTAACCCTAACGCTTATCGCACTAGGTGTTTACTACATCATGACTTTCATTGGCGGCGCGATGTTCTCTATGAACAAAGCTTTGAACACCCTAGCGAATGGCGACTTAACTTGCCGTATGAACTACTTCTTAGTTCGTGACGAGTTTAGTGAAATCGCGATTACAATCGATAAAGTCGCTGAACGTGAACAAAACATGGTTCTATCAATCCAAGAGTCTGTCGCTCTCATGCAGCAAATCAGCTCGGACTTGAACCAGTCAACACAACAAAGTTCAGACATCTCAGGTAACCAACAGGAACACCTGAATAGCTTGGCAAGTGCAACGGAACAAATGGCGGCTACCATTCGCGAAGTAGCTACCCTTGCTCATGAGTCTAGTTCACAAACGATGGACGCTCGCGGCGTTGCTCAGAGCGGTCAAGTCAAGGTTTCAAATACACTGGAGTCTATCTCTAACCTATCTCAAGAGATCCAATCCGCTTCACAAGCAGTAGAAGAGCTTGATGCCAACGCGGCGCAGATCGATGAGGTGGTCGCAACCATCAATGGCATTTCAGAGCAGACCAATCTACTCGCATTGAACGCGGCTATCGAAGCCGCTCGTGCCGGCGAGCAGGGTCGTGGATTCGCTGTTGTTGCCGATGAAGTTCGTGCCCTTGCAGGTCGTACTCAACAAGCAACTGTTGAAATCCAAAGCATGATTGAATCATTACAACGTAACAGCCAATCACTAACCAAACTGATGGAAATAACGGTAAACAACGCTAATGAAGGCCAGACACTGATGTCAGAAGTGAATGTCGAGATCGGCTCTTTAGCAGAAAAGAATCAATCTATCTCAGACAGTAGTACTCAGATTGCTACAGCCGCGGAAGAGCAAGGTGTTGTTGCAGATAACATAGCTCAAAGTGTTGAGGAGATTCGTCATCAGTCAGACAGTATCTGCGAGATGATCAGTAAGAGTAATTCCAATGTTGACCAACTTCGTAAACAAAGTGATACGATGGAAGGTTTGCTGACAGGTCTCAAAGCTTAATACTTATATCTAGCCAGTATGTGTTGATTAATCATTACTAGGGCTGCTTGTGCAGCCCTTTCTTATTTGCTTTTCAACTGTACTTCCTCGACAATACCCCTCCTTCAAATTCAACAAACAGAGTAAATTATGACTCCTTCAATTCATCTAGCTAAAGGCCGTGACAAATCACTACGCCGTAAACACCCATGGGTATTTTCACGCGGTATCGATAAAGTCGAAGGCGAGCCAAAATCAGGTGAAACTGTAGACGTATACACTCAAAATGGTCAGTGGCTTGCAAAAGCGGCTTACTCACCGGAATCTCAAATTCGAGCTCGTGTTTGGACATTTGAAAAAGAAGAAATCAATAAAGCATTCTTCGTAAAACGAATTCAAGACGCGCAATCTTTGCGTGAAGATATCATTGAACGTGATGGTCTAACTGGCTACCGCCTTACTGCAGCAGAGTCTGATGGCCTTCCCGGTATCACAATCGACAAATATCAAGATTTCCTCGTATGCCAATTACTTAGCGCCGGAGCTGAGTTTAATAAGAACATACTTGTTGAAGCTTTAATTGAATGTTTCCCTGACTGCAATATTTATGAGCGTTCTGACGTAGCAGTCCGTAAAAAAGAAGGCTTAGAACAAGTTGTTGGCGTACTTCACGGTGAAGAACCACCTAAATCAGTGGTCATTGAAGAAAACGGTGTGAAAATCAGCGTAAACATTATCGAAGGCCATAAAACGGGCTTCTATATGGACCAACGTGATAGCCGTAAAGAATCGATGAAATACGTTAAAGGCAAAGATGTCCTTAACTGTTTCTCGTACACAGGTGGTTTTGGTCTGTATGCCCTTAAAGGTGATGCTAAGCGTGTAATCAATGCAGACGTTTCTCAATTAGCTCTTGATACAGCTAAGTTCAACGCTGAGCTGAATGAGTTCGACATCTCGAAAAAGCGTGCAGTATTCCTAAACGCAGACGTATTCAAACTACTTCGCGAATACCGAGACCAAGGCACGAAGTTCGACGTAGTGATCATGGATCCACCAAAGTTTGTTTCAAGCAAGAATAACCTAACTTCAGGCGCTAACGGCTACAAAGACGTTAACATGCTTGCGATGCAAATCCTGAAACCAGGTGGCACTCTACTCACCTACTCTTGCTCTGGCTTAATGGGTACTGATTTGTTCCAAAAAATCATTGCTGATGCAGCATTAGATGCAGGCCGCACTGTTAAATTCGTAGAACGCTTCGAGCAAGCAGCCGACCACCTAACAGACACTGCCTACCCAGAAGGTTTCTACCTGAAAGGTTTTGCTTGTAAGGTTCTTTAATCCTTGAGCTTTTGACTCTATTATTTTATATGACGAAACAGACATATTAAAAAAGGGCCTTTCGGCCCTTTTTGTTATTCATGAATTAAGAGTTTGGTAGGTTAGTCATTAGTGAATTTACTAAATTCGTCAATTCATCACCGGAATAAACACCAGAAGAATCGACGTCAAAACCACTAAGATTACTTGCTTGGCCCTGCAATACTATAGTTTGAGAACCTTGATCATTAGTAATGGTTAACTCTAGGTCTTGGTTGTTATCGCTAATCTTAGCTGACAAATGTTCAAGAACATCATCCATTGTATTTTCATCATGAAGGAGTTCAGACAAATCAATACGGTCACTGCCCACTTCAAAGTCAGTAATAACGTCTCGATAGTTGTTCAAAGGTTCATCAACCCACTTGAAGATATCATCACCGTCGCCACCAGTTAGAATGTCATCACCTAAGCCACCGATTAAGATATCGCTACCGTCGCCACCGAGTAAGATATCATCCCCCGCAGCCCCTAGTAGTACATCATTACCAGCATGACCTAAGATAATGTCATCTTGTTCAGTACCCTGGAACTGATCATCACCTGTCGATGCGTTAAACGAAGAAGTAGGTGCAACATTCACCTCACCGCTAGGGCTTAGATTTAATGTAATAAGTTGCTGTGACTGAGCGCCTTGACTGTCTTCTACAGTTACAAGGATTTCAAATGCAACCGCTTTACCGGTGTCACTTGCTGTGCTGTCACTTGATGGTTGGAAATAGTATGAACCATCTTGTGCAACTCGAAATTCTCCGTAACCAATATCAACAACCAGTTCATTCCCAACACTGTCTTTGGTAAATGTTAGACCTGTTGGCAGGTTAATGGTGTTTCCATCAGTATCGACTTTCTGAATCACTGACGCTTTGCTCTCATCAATCATTACTGCTACTGCATCTAGGCCAGATAGAGATAGCAACAACGAACCAGCAATACCGATTGTTGGACGAAGTTTTGGTAATTCCGTTGTGATTAGAGAGTCTGGTATATAAACAACTTTACCATTGTTACCAGCGACTTCTTTAAGACCACTCTCAGGCACATTATCTGAGCTACCGACTCCAACGGCAGTCACATCTTTATCGGCAATAAAGCTGTCCCAATCGCTGTTGGTATCACTGTCCCAATCGCCATTGTCTCGACCGTCACTTAAGAAGTAAACAACGTCATTGGTATCGTCAGATGACAAATTTGAAACTGGGTTAGTATTGTAACCAGCGATTGCTGCCTCTACGCCATCTTCATAATCCGTTCCGCCTTGCGCATCGAAGATACCGTTATAATTTCTCTCATCTACTTTTTCTTGAGCGGTGGTAAGAATAGCTATAGCTTCAGCTACTGTCTTCCAACCAGTATTCGTCGCTCCAGAATCAAAGTCTATTAACTGTACCAGAACATCTTCACTGCCTTCTTGATCAGCCACGTTTTGCAAGAGATTAATTGACGCTTGCAATACGTACTCAATTCTCATATCGCTTAGACCACTCGGAGTACTTGCCATACTTCCAGAAGAATCAATAATCAGAGTAATGACTGTTGTTGGTACGCTCCCGCCTTGATCTGCCATGATATCGTTAGTTTCAGCAACATTAACACTAGTACTCGCTGTTGAAACATTTTCATTCACATCTACAGCAACGACTTCAACATCAACATCTAACTGTTCACCTGAACTATCTCTTACTGCAAGATTGTCATAGCTAATATGCTGTGTAGTGTCACCTTCAATATCAATGACCCAGACAGATTCATCACCAATGGTTACGAAACCACCAAGAACATTACCAGTATCTTTATCAATAATTTCTGCAGAATCTGGTAACCCGGAAATTCTAACTTCGTCTAGGTACTCACTTCCGTCTGTATCTGCTACCGAAGCTGTTACTGTAAAGCCAACATCTTGAAGCACATTGAATGTTCCGTCTTCATTAAGTTCAACAATAGCATCTGCAAAAATTAAACGTTCAATTTGATACAGTTTATCACCAGTACTACCCCATTCAGGAGTATCACGGTTCAAACTATCCACGATAGTCCAATCATGTTGTGTCGTCGTGTCACCAACAAAAGTTAAATTGTATTCAGAAAAATCACCTTCATATACTGCAGTATCAATAGCACTTTCAGCATCCAATGAACCAGTACCACCAGAAAGATGATCATCACCATCACGGCCAACAAAAATATCAGAACCTGTACCTCCTGGGTTTGTATTAGCATCTCCAATCAAACTATCACCAGAGCTTACATCAGAACCAACGATTAAATCATTTCCTACAGTCCCCGTTGTTTGACCATACTGATTCATTACAGTATGACCAAGTTCAGCATAATCACTTTCAGTAAAACTGGTGTTAGCATCAGCATTAACAAGCTTAGTATGCAATGCATCACTAATCACAACATTTGAAGTATCACCAAATACCGCAGTAACATTAGGCTTATCAGCCACGGCATTCACAACAAGTGTTGCTGTACCTTCGCTCGACTTAGCTCCATCAGAAACAGTCACAGTAAACGGTACGCTATCGAAATGTTTATCCGAAGCTGGTGTAAACTCTGCAGAGGTCACTTTCCCTTCTGAATCTGTTACAAGCTGAACCGAACCATATGATGGGTCAACCTTGACATCTGTAATAAATGTCTGGTCTCCATCAGCATCAGTAATATTGAGCTTATCCAGAGACAAACTAACCACCTGATCTTCATTAGAAGCATCAAGCTGAGAGTCATTCAAGACTGGTGCTTTATTTGTTGAATCCTGTGTACTTGAAGTTGAAATGGTTATAACACCAGTATCGGTTCCTTTGTCACTATCTGTAGCTTCATAGGTGATTTTTTCAGAAACAATCGTATCTACAACTTCAACACCTTGCAATGTGATATTAGAGTTCGATCCATTTGATTGGTCCCCATTAACTGTGTATACACGAATCTCATCAAACCCACCATCAAGCTGGATATTTGCAGTGAATTCACCGCTTCCATCATAAACGGCAGAATTAGTATCATCATCAAAGATGTAAGGGTCATTGCCTACCTGAACACCATCTTTAAATAAGATAACTTGTATCTCAGCATCAGCAGAATTGTTATCGGCATAGTGAGCCCAGACACTACCAAAATCGATATTAACCTCAGTTACTGTTACCTCAGTGGCGTTAGAATCACCAACCTTAGTAAAGTCTATCGAGATAAAATCTTTAGTTGAAACATCAAGTTCTTTATCACCTACACCTAATCCTGACTCATTTTCCTCACTATCATAATGCAATGTTTCAGCTGTTAAATTGCTAGATGAGTCTGGTCTATCTCCATCGAAAAGACCACCAGAAATGATTACACCACTATCTAATGTATAAGATGTTTCTGAACCATTTATATTGTTAAAATCTTCTGATGCATCAAAAGACAGGTCTGAGTTTATAGTCTCATCAAGTACATATTCGATTTGGGTGTCTTCAGTTAGAACTGTATTTTCATCAACTAATGTACGAGTATCACCATCAACCACATATAAAGAACCAAGCTCAGGAAGATCAATAATCGAAAGTTGAACATCTTTATTATCAGTACTGCTTAAATCGTCTTCAGCGTCACTTACGTGAGAATCGAACGTGAACTGTGCTGTCTGCTCTGTACCTAAATCAATACTAAAACTAGATGCACTAGGGTCGATATTGGTAGATAACGCATCAGTCCCAATAAATTGCGTGCCTGCAGGCTGATTTTGATATGTTAACTCTGCATCAATATTCAGCTCACCGTCTACAACCGTATCCATATCAACATCAAAGGATAAGGAGCCAGAATCTATATCAGATTGAGTAAGAACTTTAGTTTCAGTAAGTTGACCTTCAACTTCTATCGACAGCGTGGCACCGACTGCAGCACCAGCTGGCAGTGTCACATTATATGAAACCACAGGTCTATCACTGTTAATGAATTCGTCTTCATCCCTTACAATAGTAACTGAAGGGGCAAAGAGTTCTTCAACAGTTTTACCACCATCAGTGAAGTTGAAGTTTTCAAACTCGATGAAAGTGTTCACATCACTATTGCTTTCAGTGATAGTCACTGAACCATCAGCGTTTAACTGTACTAAAGCTGAATCCAAAGAGAAATCAAACACAGCGGTATCTGTACCAGAGCCACCATCTACAACTAATCTGTCATCTATGTCGTCTACTGTGGCATTAAATTGATCATCTCCCCCACCAAGTAAGACGAAGTCATCTGTAGTTTCTTGCTGTGCTGGGTCAAAATCACCATGGTAGTAATGTACGGTATTCGATGATTCACTAGTGTTACCGTAATTATCAACTTGTTTGGCTGTAAAGAATTCGTTGTCATTAACTGACGTAGAAACCAGGTTCGATATATCAGTGGTCCAGTTACCATTACTGTCGACTGTAATCGGAGCTACATTCACCTGATTACTGTCTTCATCGAATAGTAATATTGTTAAGCCAGGCTCACCAGTACCACTCAATGTAACTTCAGAATAATCACTAGCTGCAGAATCATCTGAGATATTTGTAATTACAGGAGATTCCGGAATATCTGTGAACACAAAGTAACGCTCTGTATTAGAAGCAACAAAATCGTTACCAGCATCGTCACTTCCAGTCACAGTAGCGGTAAGATCTGCAGGGTTACCCATAATAAGATTCGAACCATGTGTGACTAACTTGAACGTATTGTCAGCTAGAACTACCGTCGAACCGATAAGAACTTTGCTATCTCCAACCCCCAAGTAAATATGTACAGTATCCCCTTCACTTGCATCACCAGAAACTTTACCTGTTATCTCTTGATCAGATGAAGCTTCTTCAGCATTAACAATACCATCACCAGTAACTTGATCGATATCTATACCTGCTCCTGCTTCGGTATCGATGATGACTTCAAGCTCGGTCGACGTCGCGCTATTGCCCGCATCGTCCGTCACTTTTACGCTCAAGTCGTAAGTGCCATCCGCCAGGTCGGCGCTCGGCGTGAAGCTCCAAGTGCCGTCTTGCTCTTCGGTCAGCGTGCCTTCTAGGGCAACGCCGTCTTTGAGCACCACGATGCCCGCTGCCACCACATCGTCATCGATGTTGCCCAGCGAGAACGTCGGCGTCTTGTCATTGGTTAGGTTGTCTGTGTCGCTGTCGCCGCTGTCGCTCGACGCCACCAGATCGATGGTCGGTTTGCTGATATCGGTATCAACCTCGTAACCACCGTCTTTGTTGTCACCGCTTGCCTCTGTCGTCGCCGTGAACGGGTTGCCCGCTTCATCGGTGCCACTCACGCTCGCCACGATGGTGCTGTCCGCATCCGCAACTAACTCGCTGCCCGGTACATTGATGCTGTAAGTGCCATCCGCTTTCACCGTGCCTGTGTAATCGGTTGAGTTGCCGTTCACCGTCAACGTCACGGTATCACCAGGTTTGGCGTCACCACCCACGGTACCCGTAATGGTCACGTCACCAGCCGCTTCCGCTGCGTTCACGATGTCGTCGCCTGCGATATCATCATCGATTGTGATGGTCGCCGCCGCTTCGGTATCGATGATGACTTCAAGCTCGGTCGACGTCGCGCTATTGCCCGCAT
>NZ_JBFSTZ010000018.1:60930-120885 GCF_041467155.1 Vibrio sp. 10N.247.310.23
TGTCGCCGCTGTCGCTCGACGCCACCAGATCGATGGTCGGTTTGCTGATATCGGTGTCTAAATCATAAGTTCTAGAAATCGAACTACTAAATTCATTCCCAACCCAATCTTGTCCGGTAACAGTAGCTGTCACTGAATTATCAGCTACAAGATCACTGCCCTGAACATCTACACTCCATGTTTTATCACTTTGGACAACAGTCAGATAAGTCACACCATTTACTACGACTGATACCTGGTCACCAGTATCCGCATCTCTTCCAACAGTACCTTTAACTGAAACGGTACTTTCGCTTTCACTTTGATTGATAACATTGTCGTCAGTGATGGATTCAATAAAGATCGTTCCTCTAGCAGCTAAATCAACTAGATAGAACTCTGTCGAAGTAGCCGAGCCAACATTTCCAGCTTCATTTACGACATCTACCTTCGCGTCGACGATGTTATCGCTATCGGAGTTTAGGTCAGACCCATTGACGTCAATGCTATATTTCCCGTCGATTACTTGGCCTGTATACACAACGCCATTGATGGTCAGTGTTACTGTTCCAGAAACGTAATCCTCACCAGTAATAGAACCTGTAATCGTAACCGTCCCTTGAGCTTCAGTTGCGTTAATGACTGAGTCTTCAGTAATCGGATCAATATCTATGTTTACATTAACCGGAGTCGAGTCATAAATATGAGTAGAAGTTCCTGAGCTTGAAACACTGTTTCCTGCGCTATCGGTTGAACTAACAGAAACAGTGAACTCGGTGTCTTCTGCTAGGTCCTCACCATTAACACTTAGTTCCCAAATACCATTCTCTTTTACAACACTAGTATATGTCGCTCCATTGATGACAGCAGTTACGACGTCGTTAGGTTGTATGTCTCCACCGGTAGCAGTACCTGTAACAAAAATTGTTTGCTCTTTTTCAGTCTCAGTAACAACATCATCTGATGTAATGCTATCTACGATCACATTTCCTGATTCTGCCTGTGTATCAAGAGTGAACGTCAGCGTTGAGCTGCCTGAAGTATTACCTGCTGCGTCGGTTTGACGAACGGTGATCGTGTTGTCACCTTCCGTTGGTACTGGAGCCGTTGTCGTCCAGTTTCCGTCAACAAGGTATTCGACTGTCGCGCCATCTTCGGTGCCATCGACTGTGAAGCTGCCGTCGTTGGTTAAGAAGTCATCCGCTGCTGAGCCAGAGTCCGTATCCAGTGTCAGTGTTGGCGCATCTGGCGCTGTTGTGTCTAGAGTGAACGTCAGCTCGCTGCTGCCTGATGTATTTCCCGCTGCGTCGGTTTGACGAACGGTAATCGTGTTGTCGCCTTCCGTTGGCACGGGTGCGGTTGTCGTCCAGTTTCCGTCAACGAGGTATTCGACTGTCGCACCCTCTTCGGTGCCGCCGACTGTGAAGCTGCTGTCGTTGGTTAAGAAGTCATCCGCCGCTGAGCCAGAGTCGGTATCCAATGTCAGTGTTGGCGCATCTGGCGCTGTGGTATCAAGAGTGAACGTCAGCGTTGAGCTGCCTGAGGTATTACCCGCAGCGTCGGTTTGACGAACGGTGATCGTGTTGTCACCTTCCGTTGGTACTGGAGCCGTTGTCGTCCAGTTTCCGTCAACAAGGTATTCGACTGTCGCGCCATCTTCGGTGCCATCGACTGTGAAGCTGCCGTCGTTGGTTAAGAAGTCATCCGCTGCTGAGCCAGAGTCCGTATCCAGTGTCAGTGTTGGCGCATCTGGCGCTGTTGTGTCACCGATGGTCTCGCTGTCTGTGCCTTGGCTACCAGATTGCTCAATCGAGCGGAAAGCATCTAGCAGACTCAAGCTTTGAGTTCGAGACATGCCTAGCGCTTCAAAACCCGTAGTGATGAACTCAGTACCAGGGATTGTTTCTTCGCCATCACGCTCAATAGTTCCGCTAGTCCCTAAACTCGAGCCATTTTGACCGGCAGCTGTCGCAAACTCTTCACCGAGTTCAGCTGGGTCTTGGCCTTCTTCTAATGCAGCAAAAATATCAGCGATATCTTGGTCAAGTTCGATCTCCCCAGCTTCGGGTGAAAAACGCTTCGCTGATACTTCCGGAGTATTAGGGGCATTTAGGGATTCAAGAATGACATCCCCCGCTTGCAATGGCTGGCCGTCTTCTAGGACTTTAATTGTACCATCTACCGAAACAACAATGCGTTGACCAAGTGCCAATGCACCGCTCGCATTCAATACTGTCATGTCCATATAAACCCCTAAAACTCATTTTTCAATCAAAACGTCAAAATAGTGACATTGTATTTATAATATTAGGTAAAATATAACACCTAACACCATATAATTCATAGTTATGAATGCATATTTTAACAAGGTCGTATACACCATGATGACAATGGTCACACTCATCAATACTTAAAGCGCTCTTAAATTTGATATAAGTTATTGTGCTAACGAAAAATAATTGACATATTAATAGGTGTTCTAAGTGCATTAAAACATCACAATACGCACAGTGATCGGTTAACAAATTTACAACCATTTGCGAGCGCCAGTTGTAGCGATCGTAATTTTTTTGGCGGTTCATCTGAATTTTGTATATCATCGTGCAAAATTAAGACTCAGGTGTGACTCATTTTGGAGAGATGCAAATTGAATAGGATTCAAACGACGACCTTAGGGCTAGCTATAGCAATGACCTTTCCAGCTGCGGCACAAACTCTTGAGCAAGCCGTCGCTTTTACGTTGGAAAGCAATCCTGAAATTAAAAGTGCTTATAATGAGTACGTAAGTAAACGTTACGTTAACGATGCTTCTGGCGGTGCTTATCGTCCAAGTATAGATCTAGATGGTGGGATTGGTTATGAGCATACCGATCTAGTGACCAATACAAATTCAACAGATCTGACGCGTAAAGAAGCGACGATTACTTTGACTCAGTTAATTTGGGATGGAGCAAATACTTCCAACGATATTGATCGTACCGCGGCTGATGCAGAATCTGTTCGTTACCAATTACTCTCCAACGCCCAAGATATCGCTCTCGAGGTCACCAAAGTATACCTTGATGCAGTGAAAGCTTATGAAGTCCTCACCCTGTCTGAAAACAACCTGGCAACACACAAGGATATCTATAGAGATATTCGAAAACGTGTCGAATCTGGCATTGGCTCTACAGCAGATATGTCCCAAGTAGAAGCTCGTATTGCGAAAGCTCATGGTAACTTGCTCGCAGCACAAAATAATTTGTTTGATACGCATACTCAATTTAAACGTATTGTTGGACAGTCACCTTTGGGGTTAGTGTTTCCGCGAGCAGACACTGGAGCAATTCCTTACACCGTAGATGGCGCTCTTGCGAAAGCTTTCAACCAACATCCTGTTATTAAAATTGCACAAGCCGATGTGGACTCCGCTAAATTCCAATATAAACAGTCTAAAAGTTCAAATTATCCGACTGTTTCTTTCGAAGCCGCGCAAACCTGGCGTGATGACGCAGGTGGCAACGAAGGGAGTAGTGACGAATTTTCCGCAATGGTCCGCTTGAGATATAACTTGTATAACGGCGGCGCTGATCAAGACCGCGCTGAAAGTGCTGCTTACCAATTAAATAAGGCCAAAGATCTGCGTGAAAGTACATATCGTAATGTAGAAGAGAGCCTACGCTTGTCATGGAGCGCACTTGATTTAACCGTACAACAGAAAGAGTTCTTATCAGATCACGTAGACTCAGCATCAGATACGGTTATCTCTTACGAGAAGCAATACCGCATCGGTAAACGAACACTTCTCGATTTACTTAACACTGAAAATGAGCTCTTTGAAGCTCGTAAAGGCTATTTAGATGCCAAGTACGATGAACAATATGCTAAATACCGGGTCATGAACGCAACCGGTAATTTACTGACAGGTTTACGTGTCGATATCCCCCAAGAATGGAATGAAAAGGTAGAATATTAATGAAGCTGCTAAAAGCTGTATTTCCACTCTGTCTATTGGTTGCTTCTGCCAACATTTTAGCTGAAACAAACGATGAAGAGTTCGAGTATCGAGCGCTCCCAGAGAGCGTACAAAGTTACGATCTAGAAGACGACGACAATGATGGTGTTATCAACGCCCGTGATTTATGTGTTGATACACAGATTGGCGCTGAAATCGATAATGACGGCTGCGGCTCTTATTTCGAGTCAACGGAACAGAAAGAACTTCACATCTTATTTGCCAACAATTCAACAGAAATCAATCCTGTTTTTCTTGGCCAAATTCGTCAAATGGCCGCGTTTTTAAAGCGGTATGAAAGCACAACCATTCGTCTACAAGGCTACGCGAGTAAAGTCGGAAACGCGGCTCACAACTTAGACTTATCGAAAGAACGAGCATCAAATGTAAGGCGAGCCCTAATAAGTAATGGTATACAACCATCTAGAGTGACAATCGTTGGCTACGGGGATACCGTTTCTAATGAAGAGGGAACCAAAATCAACCATGCGCTCAATAGAAAAGTTGTCGCTTCTGTCGCCGGATTCAAAGGCAACATCAAAGAAGAATGGCATATTTTTACAAAAATTGGAAAGTAACCACTCTTAGTTATGCCTCATCTGAAACGTTATCTTTAGGTAGCGTTTCAGTACGCTTATAATTCCTTAAATAGCATATACCTAAGCCGTCTATAATGTTAATCTTGTCACGTTATCAACATAGAGAATTAATCCATGAGCAAACTAACCGCTGATACTCAAGCAAATCTAGAACTTTTCGTTTCTGAAACACAAGAAACTAAACTTGTATGGGGCCTTCGTAACGAAGAAGGTTGGCTAGCATGTGACTCAAGTGAATTCGAAAGCAGCGAAGTGATGCCATTTTGGTCTTCAAAAGAAGATGCTCAGACTCACAACGTTGAAGAGTGGGCTGATTTTGAAGTATTAGAAATCCCACTAGATATCTTTGTAGAAGACTGGCTACTGACTCTTGCTGAAGACGGCGTTCTTGTTGGTACTAACTGGAATGCAACATTAGAAGGCAAAGAACTTGAGCCTTCTGACCTAGCGAAATTATACATCTAATTTCCGATATCGGTCGCACGATTCGCGCGACCGATATACCTCTGATTAGTATCAATAAATTAGAGACCTATCTCGCATAACCACGTAGTCGCACCATTCAAAATTTGAAGCAACATCAAACTAATAATAGAATATCGTTCTTTATCTGATTGATCGTCTCTTGTGAATCACTTCGTTTTTGTTACCTTTCTACTATTCATTAGCTTTTGTTCTTATAGCCAAGTATCAACATCAGATCGTGACCACAATTCACCAGTCTATACCTCCAATCTAAGCTCTACTCCAAATGCTGATTGGAACGCGCTTTATCTCTCTACTTTAAACCACTCTCCTGAGCGCGCATTAAACATGCTGCAAACACGCTACATCGGCTCAACGGTTTATGGAGATAAGCTTTACCTTGCGTCTCTTCTGTATCAATACATGAGCCACCGAGATCAGCCGTTCTACGGAATCGCTTCAAACGACAATGACTACCAAGCGATAGAAACAGCGTTTATTTCTGCTCTGAGGAAAGACGGCAAAGGCCAATATGAACAAGCACAACAAGGCTTTCTAACACTTTTGGCGAAAATGCAATCTCGCAGTGATTTAACTGGTAAAGCCTTACTAAAGTACCAGCTATGCCGATCGCTTAACGAGCAAGCTAAATACCATCAAGCGAACTATTACTGCTCTGCCCTTCAGTCAGATTTACATGACATCGCTGACCCTGTATTACCAAAATTCGGGACTTATCGAGTCATCGCGAACAATCATCATTTCCGCAGTGACTATCAAGCTGCACTAGACACCTACCTATCACTAATAAACGTGTTTCCACAAGGGCATGATATTTCAGGGGTTTACAACGATGTGGGTAACTTGCTCAAAGAATTAAAGCAATATGAAAAATCGGCGGAGTATCTAGAGCAAGCTCTCATTCTCAGAGTAAACGCTTCAGATTTAATGAAAGCACAAGTGCATCACAGCCTTGCGGATCTCTACCTTAACCAAGAGCAAAGTGAACTAGCAATTCACCACTTTCAGACAGCAAGAACACTGCTGAGCTCAACGTCGCATAGCTACGGTATTGCACTCACAAGTCTTGGCTTAGGAAAAGCGTACACTCAAACGAAAAACTATGATGTGGCGAGAACCTACCTAATTGAGTCTCTTTCAGCTTCGAGCGAACTGAGCAATGATGTCATTCGCATCAATGCTTACTTGGCAATCAGCGATATGTTCGAAGAACAGAAATTGCCAACGGAAGCACTCAACTATGCTCAACAAGCGCTAGAATTAGCTGAACAAGTCACAAGGCATAAATACATCGCGCAGTCACTTCTTCAGCTTTCTGATATTCATCAATCACTCAGCGATTACCAACAAGCTTTCTATTTCTACCAGCGATACTCGTCAATACAAATGGAAGCTAGAGATATCGACAATCGACTCGCACTCGAAGCGCTCGGCCTGACGCACGCCAAATATGAACAAGAACTAGAAAGCTCTTTCCTGACACATCAGACGAAACTCGACCGCGTTCAAATTGAAAAAATGGAACATCAAAGATGGATGTACAACATCGTTGTTATTCTGTTGCTTTGCGCTGCAAGCTTCACGGTATTGATAAACAAAACGGTTCGCGCAAAAGCAGCAATTGATGGCTTAACGAAAGCATATAGCCGAACTGAGATAATTCGAAGAATCAAAAGAGTGAAACGCTGTAAAGGGACGGACAAACAGCATGTGCTCGTGCTGCTCGATCTAGATAAGTTTAAGAAGATTAATGATGAGCATGGGCACCCTACTGGTGATCGGGCACTGGTCCATATTAGTGATCAAATTAGAAAACACTTAGTGAATGGTGAATTGTTTGGTCGCTTAGGGGGTGAAGAATTTGTCATCATGTTAACCGATACCCCACCAGCAGAGGTACGAGAACGCGTTGAAGAGTTGCACTACGCCATTTCAAGCACTGTCTTTTTATCAGAAAGCAAAAAGTCACTTAATGTGACCGCGAGTTTTGCTTATCTAGCAACCTCAAACGCATTAAGTGACTTTGATGACTTGTATTCAGTGCTCGACCAAGCACTCTATCAAGCCAAAAGCAACGGCCGAAACTGCATTATTGATGCATATAACGAACCGATTGATTTACCTGAAATTATTTATTCTCAGCCTGTTTGCGAACCAACTCAGCCATGATGCTTTCGCGATCACCGAGGTAATCGTTAAGGCCAACTTTACGCAGTTCACATGCCGGACAATCGCCACAGCCATCACCAACAATGCCGTTGTAACAAGTCAGTGTTTTGTTTCTAACAAGTTCAAGTGCTGAGTACTGGTCTGCTAGCGCCCATGTCTCAGCCTTGTTTAACCACATTAGCGGTGTTTTGATATCAAGCTGCTTGTCCATACCTTGTACAAGTGCAGAGTTCATCGCCTTCACAAAGTCATTACGACAATCAGGGTAACCAGAAAAGTCTGTTTCACACACACCTGTAATCACGGTTTCAGCACCGATTTGGTAAGCGTAAATACCCGCTAGAGTCAGAAATAGAATATTACGACCAGGAACGAATGAATTCGGCAGCCCATTCTCTTGCAGCTCATGAGACACAGGAATATCGTCACGAGTCAAAGAGCTGATAGCCAGTTCATTCAACAGAGTCACATCCATCACTTTGTGCGCTTTCACACCAAGCTCTTTCGACAATGACTCAGCAACTTCAATCTCGAGTCTATGGCGCTGACCATAATCAAACGTAATCGCATGAACTTCATCATACTCTTTTAATGCTTGAACAAGACACGTTGTTGAGTCTTGACCACCACTGAATACTACCACTGCTTTTTTCATCTTAAATCCTTACGAGAACCTTCTACTAGCGACTTATCTTGCCCAGTAAAAATACAACCTATGCGATGCTCAAATATTTGTGAGTTTGTATTGATAAGCGCCAATTGCGCTCAATGCAGGTATCAATACAAAGCTGAGTAGCGCGGTCTTTTTGGCTGATTGGTTGCAGAGCGATAACAGTGTCGTTAGGAACTGCTGCTCGCTCCAATAAACCGTCAAGTTGTTCGATGTCTTTGCTTGTACCTACTGGATGCTTAATTTCGTTAGCACGTTGCAAGGCGCTATCTAAGATTTCCAGTTTCGCTTTCATCGCCACTTTCGGTGACACCGTAACCCAAGTGTCCGGTGTGGCTTTAACTTCTGATGTTCCGCTAGTCTCAATCTGACAGCGACAACCGTGCTGCTCAAACGCTTCAGTAAGAGGAACAAGATCATAAATGCATGGCTCACCACCAGTAATCACAATGTGCTTAGCAGTGTAACCTTGCTTGATATATTCATTCACGATTCCTTGAGCATCGATTGCTGACCAAGTAGGTGAATCTTCTGTCTTAACCATAATATAGCCAAGGCTGGTTTCCTCTTCTGGCAACGCTTCCCAGGTCTGCTTGGTATCACACCAAGAACAGCCCACTGGGCAAATTTGCAGACGAACAAAAACAGCGGGAACGCCAGTAAACACGCCCTCACCCTGAATGGTTTCAAACATTTCATTAATCTTGTACAACTTTCCCTCAGCTCAATCATTTGATGAAATTAATCAACCGCAGACCTTAAAGCACTTCCCCCTTTTGGTCAAACAAATGAGTACTGATAAATGAGTTGATCAAAGCCCTAGCCTGAACTTTCAAGTTCCCTTATCCTTTCGCCCATAGATTTCGTTAGCTTTTAATTTTTTAGTAAGGAACAACATGTACAAACTGATTGCTCTTGATATGGATGGCACACTACTCAACAGTGAAAAAGTGATTTCTCAAGAGAACAAAGACGCAATCGCCAAAGCACGAGCTGCAGGTGTGAAAGTAGTTCTCGCTTCTGGTCGCCCTTTAGAAGGCATGCAAAGCAAATTAGATGAGCTTTCGATTGACGGCGAAGATGACTTTGTACTCTTCTACAACGGCTCTATGGTTCAGAACGTATCGACAAAAGAGATCATTCACAGTGAGATCAGCAACGGTAAAGCCGCAAAAGAGATTGCAGCCCTCGCTGAACAGCTTGGTGGTTATGTCCATGCTTTCAGCAAGATCCACGGCTTAATCACACCTGAGAACAATGAGTACACTGGTATTGAAGCGCGTATTAATTGCTTAGATATAACCGAGTTCGACTTTTCTCAACTAGAAGATGACCACGAAATCATCAAAACTATGATTGTCGCTGAACCAAGCAAGCTGACTGAAATCATCGGTAAGTTGCCACAAGAGCTTAAGACTCAGTTTACTATCGTACAAAGTGCACCATTCTTCTTAGAGTTCCTAAACCCGAAATCAAACAAGGGTGTCGGTATTGAAGCGATAGCGAAACACTTAGGCATTAAAGCGGAAGAAGTCATCTGCATGGGTGATGCTGAAAACGATCACCATATGCTTGAATACGCAGGCCTTGGCATTGCAATGGAAAACGCAATGGAAGAAACCAAGAAACTGGCGGATCACATCACAGCTAGCAACGACGACCATGGTGTAGCGGTCGCGATTGAGAAGTTTATCTTCAACTCATAAACGCTCAACAGGTTCTAATAAGAATTACTTTTTGCTTGTTTCAGAAATGACAAAGGCTGTGCACTGCACAGCCTTTTTGATTTTGTGTTAGTCGAGTCGCTTACTCTCTTTTCCATGGCAGACGAAATGCCACCACACCAAACAGAATCAAGATTGGGAAACGTAACGTTTCAACAATAAATGAAGCAATACCGCTGAAAGAGACAAAGCTTCCAGCCCAGCTAATCAGCAGATTTCCCGCTAACAACATCGCCATCACTCCAAGAACGATCTTGAATGAGAACTGACCAACCAAAGGTTTCGAGTCTGTTAACGTCACTAGGCATGCAATCGTCATCAAAATCGCCACCCAGAATGAGAATGTTGGCAGTGGCCATATCACCGTCAGAACAATCGACAGTAAGCACAATGCCCACCAAACACCTTTAGAACTCAATAAGGCGCTAATATCAACATCCGGTTTCGCGTCTAATCTCACGATATGCCACGTCGTTAAAGCGCCTAATACGCCACCCATTAATACATCACTAAAAAACGCACTACCTGAATAAGACTTAAATAGCATGATCCACAGCAGGCCAGCGAGCACTACCAGAATGGCTTTTTGCTCCAAGAGGCGCTTTAGTTTCCAAAAGACTAACAAGGTTAAACTGACCCACAAGGCAGCCAACAGACTTGGAAAACTATACCCACTGCTCATCACCAGTTTCAATGTTGGCAAGTAAGCGTGTGGACGTGGAAAACCAAAACCTTGGTGCGCGATTAAAGTAAGTAGTGTCACCGAGATCAAAGTAAAGCCAAACTTCAACGCGAAGTTACGGCCAAAGTACCAAGCAATTAACGGCAATATCACAATGAAGACCCATGGCTTGGCCAACAAGTCAGTCAAAAGCACAGTATTCGCAAATACGCTTGGCATCTTATCGAACGTGTTTTGAAGTGACACAATCCAATTTAATTCAACTTGATGGACTTTGGGTGCCGCGCCCACCAGCTCAGTCACATACGTCACCGGTTGATCTGTCGCAGATAAAAACAGCTCGTTAATCTCAGACCACTGTTCTGGGTAGCGGTATTGGTGATCTTGCAATTCAGTAGGAGGAAGTAACATCGCTCGGCTGACTTCCACGCCATAATGAGGAGCAAACCAAATCGGCAGCTCAAAGCCACCTAACTCATTTCGAGCCTTGTAACTGATCACTTCAGAGTCAGAAATACAATCAAACACGACGGCACTGTCGGTATAACCTAGCACATCACCGACCGTTACCGACAAACCAGCCTCTTCCCACGTTTCACGTTGCGCCGCGACGGCTGGCGGCTCACCTGAAACAACAGTGCCTCCCGGTAGAGACAATTGACCGGTGATCAACTCATCAACCAACACGATTTGGTTATCAGCACGTACTACACACAAGGCGCCCGCGATATGATCGGGCAAAGTGTCGTTTGCCCAAGCGGAAGTAGTACTCAAAAGAGACAGTATGAAAACTAATAAATATCGAATAACCAACGAGTTTACCTAAAAAATAATAGAAGAATATTGAAGACTGCTGTTGCAGTTGAACTATTGTAATCAAAGCCACACAAAATCGCTGTCTACGTTTTGTGCAAAGCCTTCCTCATCCATTGAATGTGAGGTGTGAACCCCATTTTTTGATAGAAGTCCTTGGCAGGCGAGTTAAAGTCCCAAACTTCTACAAAGACTTGTTCAACCCCATAATCATCAAAAGTACTTTCAACTTTGTTAAACAACTTTTCAGCAATCGATTCTTTTCGATAATCAGGCAAGACAAACAGTTCATCGACACTTCCCATCGGCACTGGTTTGCTGACCGTTGAGATAAGCTCACAAAAATGCCCAGAGATAAAGCCAACAATGAGCTCTCCTTTTAATGCCACATAAACCAAACATTCAGGGTCATCCAAGTATCGTGCAATGCTTTTTTCCTGCTCAATCTCTTCTGCCGTTTTAAAGTGCTCTGGGCTAGCAAGGTGGTGGTGATGGTGGAGATCGAACATTAACTCGTTAAGTTGTTCTAAATCCGCGTGCTTTGCGGCCCTTAAGGTGACATTCATGACTATTGCGCTTCTCAAACCAAATTAATATCTAAACTGAGTCTAGTTTACTTGGCGTGAGTATCTATACAAGTTATTGAATTAATTCATTGTTTGAAGTGTGTATTTTAGATACAAAAACGGCCACATTACGTGGCCATTCTGTTTGAATGATTTTGAATTAAACGAATATCGAAGCTATGGTTTTTGCTGTAGCTTTAGCTTTAGCTTTATGCACCGTTATCTTCTTTCTCTTCTTTGAGATCAGCAAGCTGTTGTTCCAGTTCAATAAGCTTAATTTCCGCCTCTACTTCCGCAACTCGCTTTTCTGCATCAGTGCGATTGTCTTGCGCTAGACCATCAGCAGTAACTTGAGTTCGTTGTGCGTTTCTTGCATCGTCCGTATCTTTCATTGAACCCGCAACACCACCGGTCACACCACCTAATGCAGCGCCCTTAACGGCTAAACTCGCATCTCCAGTTAGAGCGCCGGCTGTTGCTCCTAATAAAGCACCACCTACCGCACCACGATTACGTGCGGCATTCTCATTTTCGTTATCCATTGCTGGCGATGCGCAACCAGAAAGAGTCACAATCAGTGTCGCTAAAAGAAAAGGTTTAGTGAATTTCATAGGAGTCTCGCTTAGTTCTTCGTTTTGAGTAGAACCATCTTAAGCAGAGCCGTTAATAAGATAAATAAAGCCACGTTTAGACGATACATCATGTTCAGCTATGTATTATTCAGCCATCGCATAACTGATTAATGATATATAGCTTTGAGCTCGCTTTATCCTCACCAACAAAAAAGGCGACCAATAAGGTCGCCTCAATCGCGCTTTCTCTATAATTCTTGCCTTTCACATATCTCTTAGCCTTTAGACCAAAAGTTTTGCACGTTTTCTGCGCTAGGTGGTGGCCTAACACCGCAATCTCGATAATGATTTTTATCGCCGATCCCCAGTATCTTGCCATTTTCGTCATCAATCATAGCCGCAACTTTAACACCGTCTCCCACATGGCGAGTTAACACGACAATTTCACCAGCTCTTTCAGACCTTACTGCGCCTAAGATTTGATATTCGTAGCGGCCTTTCCTTGAATTAACGATCATCTTCGAGTTAATAGGGTCGGCTTCATATCCCACACCAATATCAAAAACCGCTTGATAGAGATCGACGCCAGTCTTTGATACACATTTAAATACCTTGGAATGACTCAAAGGTTCTAACAACGCTCTACTCGCTTCATCCTTTGAAATACTGGCACTAGCAGCACCACTGACCAATAAAGCAATCAACAAAAAGTAAGCTCGCATAAAAAGACCTCAATATGTGGGATTCATAATGAGGTCATAGTAAACGCAATGGATAAGCGGATGAATAAAGTAGCGTTTAGGTAAACCATCACGCCGGATTATGTATAAATCAACAAGCCGAAGGTGAGATTACCTAAACTGCGACGTCTATTTGCCGAGCTTTTCAGCAATTTCAGTTAAGCTGGTAGGGTCGTCAATAGTTGAAGGCACCACATATTGTTCACCTTCTGCGATCTGCCGGATCGTTCTACGTAAGATCTTACCTGAGCGTGTCTTAGGTAACCTCTCAACAACCAAGGCTTGCTTAAAACAAGCTACCGCGCCGATCTCATTACGAACCTTGCCAACCAATTCCCTTTGCAACTCAATGCCATCGACTTTTACGCCATCTTTTAACACAACTAGACCTAAAGGAAGTTGTCCTTTCAAGTCATCGTGAATCCCGACTACCGCACATTCTGCAATGGCTGGGTGACCACCCACGATCTCTTCCATTTCTCCAGTCGACAGACGGTGTCCCGCTACGTTTATCACATCGTCGATACGACCCATAATAAATAGATACCCATCTTCATCGAGATAGCCACCGTCCCCAGAAACATAATAGCCTGGGAATTGGCTCAGATAGCCAGATTCAAATCGATCATGATTACGCCAAACCGTTGGCAGACAACCGGGTGGTAGTGGACGTTTGAGTGCAACAAAGCCTTGCTGATTAGGCTGTGCCGTTTCACCCAATTCATTAAGAATCTCGACTTGGTAACCGGGCATAGGCTTAGTTGAAGAACCTGCTTTCACTGGCAAAGATTCCAGCCCTGTCGGATTGGCAGAAATAGCCCAACCCGTTTCGGTTTGCCACCAGTGGTCAATAACCGGTTTATTGGTATGAGACTCAACCCAATCCAATGTTGGCGGGTCCAAACGCTCTCCCGCCATAAAAATCGACTTGAGCGATGATAAGTCATACTTGGTGAGTAACTCGCCTTCAGGATCTTCTTTCTTGATAGCTCTAAATGCCGTTGGCGCAGAAAATAACACATCGACGTTGTACTCTTCACACACACGCCAGAATGCCCCCGGATCTGGCGTTCTAACTGGCTTTCCTTCAAACAAGATGGTTGTGCAACCATGAATCAATGGCGCATACACAATATAGGAATGCCCCACTACCCAGCCGACATCAGAAGCCGCCCAAAACACACCATCTTGCGGCATATCGTAGATAGTGCTCATCGAGTATTTCATCGCGACCGCATGACCACCATTATCGCGCACCACGCCTTTTGGCTTACCCGTCGTCCCTGATGTATACAAGATATATAGTGGGTCAGTCGCTAGAACAGGCACACATACGTGAGGCAAAGCATCCTCAACAGCTTGCTGCCAAAGTACATCGCGTTCGTTGTTCAACTCGGCTAGAGACTGCTCTCTTTGGAATACCACCACTTTCTCAGGCTTCCAGCGGCTGTCCATGATCGCGCGATCGACCATAGGCTTATATGGCAAGACTTTGTTTATCTCGACACCGCAGGAGGCAGTAATCAACACCTTGGGCTCGGCATCTTCAATTCGAACGGCAAGCTCATGAGGAGCAAAACCACCAAACACCACCGAATGCACCGCGCCTAGCCGTGCACAGGCCAACATTGCCATCGCCGCTTCAGGAATCATTGGCATGTAGATCACCACACGATCACCTTTGGTAACGCCTTGCGTGGCTAACATACCAGCGACTTTAGCCACTTGGTTACGCAATTGATTGTAAGTGTACGAGGATTGAGTTCCTGTAACTGGAGAGTCGTAAATCAGTACGGTATTGTCACCTCGCCCATTTTCACAATGATAATCCAGCGCGAGCCAGCAGGTGTTCATCACCCCATCAGGAAACCAACGCTCAATTCCGTTATCGTCAGTTTGTAATATCGTTTTTGGTGGTTCAAACCAATCTATCGCTTGTGATTGTGTTTCCCAAAACGAATTTGGGTCTTCCCTCGCCCATTGATACTCGGTGATGTAATCTGTTTTTCTAGTCATTCGATTCGTAGCAGACATAGTGCCTCCTCCATGATTTATCCATTAGTCCAAGCGACTAGCTTTTAACAGTTTCACTTGGGTGCACTCTTTTCTCAGCGTTGTATTCGTGAACATTTAACCGTTCACGACAATCGCTTTACTTGGGAAAAGGCACACGAATGGCACCTTCCATGATCACTCGGGCACTACGACTCATAATCGCCCTCTCAATTCTCCACCCACTTTCGCCTTGTATCGCTTTAGCACCCACTTTTAAGGTTCCTGATGGATGACCAAAAGTCACAAAATCTCGGGAACCCTCACCGACTGCCAAGTTAACTAACGTACCCGGAACACTGGCCGCTGAAGCAATGGCGACCGCAGCCGTACCCATCATAGCGTGATGAAGTTGCCCCATAGACAAAGCACGCACAAGAAGGTCAGTATCTTCAACAGCAACCGATTTACCACTTGAGGCTTGGTACGCTTGAGGCTTAGCAACAAACGCAACTTTAGGTGTATGTTGGCGTGATTCTGCTTGCTCTAGGGAATCGATAAGGCGCATCGCGACTGCACCATGTGCTCGAATGGATTCAAACAGAGCCAAGGCTTTGGTATCACTGTTAATATCCGATTGAAGCTCTGTGCCTTGATAGCCCACAGCTTCAGCATCAACAAAAATGGTTGGTATCCCTGCATCGATATATGTCGCTTTGATGCAACCCAGATCTGGAACATCTAAAAAATCGACAACATTCCCTGTTGGGAACATAGAGCCACTCGCATCGGCGGGGTCTAGGAAATCAACTTGGATCTCAGCGGCGGGGAAAGTCACACCGTCGAGTTCAAAATCACCTAACTCTTGAACTTCGCCACCAGCGATAGGTACATGAACAATAATGGTTTTCTCTATGTTCACTTGCCATACTCGCACCTCGACCACACCGTTTTCTGGAATACGATTCGAGTCGACTAGGCCACTATGAATAGCAAATGGGCCCACTGCAGCAGACAGATTGCCGCAGTTACCACTCCAGTCCACAAACGGCTTATCAATGGCAACTTGGCCGAATAGGTAGTCAACATCGTGATCGGCTTTACTACTTTTCGAAACAATCACGGTTTTACTGGTACTGGATGTTGCACCACCCATACCATCGGTTTGTTTGCCATAAGGATCTGGACTACCAATCACGCGCAGAAGTAATGCGTCTCGAGCTTCTCCGGCAACTTGCGCAGCTTCAGGTAAGTCACTTAAGTTGAAAAAAACGCCTTTGCTTGTTCCGCCCCGCATGTAGGTAGCAGGTACTTTTATCTGTTTGATGTTCATAACTAGCTCCTACTGTGAAAGAAAGTCTTTAGCGAAACGTTGCAATACGCCACCAGCGCTGTACACATTCACTTCGTCTGCCGTGTCTAGTCGGCAGGTCACAGGAACATCCAGCTTGTCACCGTTTTTACGAGTGATGACTAGAGCCAAATCAGACCCTGCTTCAATGTCGCCGTACACGTCGTAAAGCTCGGTGCCGTCCAGTTCTAAGGTATTGCGATTGGTTCCCGCTTTAAACTGCAAAGGCAACACACCCATTCCAACTAAGTTGGTTCTGTGGATTCGTTCAAAGCCTTCGGCAACAATCACTTCAACACCCGCCAAGCGCACCCCTTTGGCTGCCCAGTCACGTGATGAACCTTGTCCATAATCGGCACCCGCCACGACAATCAAAGGCTGTTTACGGTTCATGTAGGTTTCTATCGCTTCCCACATTCGCGTAACTTGACCTTCTGGTTCAACTCTTGCTAGTGAACCTTGCACAACTTCTCCAGTGTCCTTAACCATTTCGTTATACAGCTTAGGGTTGGCGAATGTTGCTCGTTGCGCGGTTAAGTGATCGCCTCGATGGGTCGCGTAAGAGTTAAAGTCCTCTTCCGGCACTTCCATTTTGGTGAGATATTCCCCCGCAGCGCTCGAAGCGAGAATCGCATTTGAAGGGGATAAGTGATCTGTAGTGATATTGTCACCCAGAATCGCTAAAGGTCTCATACCAGATAGGCTTCGTTCCCCCGCAAGAGCCCCTTCCCAATAAGGTGGTCTTCGGATATAGGTACTTTGAGGTCGCCAGTCATAAAGCGGTTCAGTAGTCACCTGCTCCTCGTCTGGCTGGAACATTTTTACGTAGATTTGTTGGAATTGCTGAGGCTTAACATGCTCACCGACAACAGCATCGATCTCTGCATCACTCGGCCATAAATCGCTTAAGTAGATTGGCTTACCATAGTTGTCAGTGCCTAAGCTGTCTTTCTCGATATCAAAGCGAATCGTACCCGCCAAGGCATAAGCAACCACTAATGGCGGTGAGGCTAAAAACGCTTGTTTGGCATAGGGATGGATTCGACCATCGAAATTTCGATTCCCTGACAACACAGCGGTTGAGTACAGGTCGCGGTCGATGATCTCTTGTTGGATTGTAGGATCCAATGCCCCACTCATTCCGTTACAGGTAGTACATGCATAGCCGACGATACCGAAACCTAATTGTTCCAGCTCAGGAAGCAAACCCGCCGACTCGAGATAGAGCTTGGCAACTTTAGAACCTGGCGCAAATGATGTTTTCACCCACGGCTTGCGAACTAATCCAAGCTGATTGGCTTTCTTAGCAACCAATGCCGCGGCGACCACGTTTCTTGGGTTACTGGTGTTAGTACAAGAAGTAATTGCTGCAATGATTACGGCACCATCGGGCATCTGATCATCGCTGTACTGCTTAGCATGCTGCTCTTTCCAAGATGCTTGACTGATACCTTGTTCAGCCAGCTCTCTGGTTGGCAAACGGCGATGAGGATTTGAAGGCCCCGCAAGGTTACGCTCAACCTTCGATAAATCAAACTCAAGTACACGCTCATATTGAGCAGAATCGAGATCGTCAGCCCATAGCCCAGTTTGCTTGGCGTAGCGTTCAACTAGTTCAACCTGCTCAGGCTCTCGACCAGTGAGTTTCAGGTATTGAATAGTCTGCTCATCGATATAGAACATACCCGCTGTCGCACCATATTCTGGCGTCATGTTAGATATCGTTGCGCGGTCACCAATAGTCAGAGCACGAGCCCCTTCACCGAAGAATTCCAAATAGCTTGAGACCACTCTCTCATTGCGAAGGAACTCAGTAATCGCAAGCACAATATCCGTTGCGGTGATCCCTTCTTGTCGTTGACCCGTTAGTTTAACGCCGACAATATCAGGCAAACGCATCATTGACGGACGACCGAGCATCACTGTCTCAGCTTCCAAGCCGCCCACACCAATCGCAATAACGCCCAGAGCATCGACATGAGGAGTATGGCTGTCTGTGCCGACACAGGTATCAGGAAACGCGACGCCTTCTTTAGATTGAATAACTGGAGACATTTTCTCCAAGTTAATCTGGTGCATGATCCCGTTACCCGCAGGGATCACACTCACGTTTTTAAACGCGGTTTTACACCATTCAATAAAATGAAAACGGTCTTCGTTTCTGCGCTCCTCAATCGCGCGGTTTTTATCAAAGGCTTGGCTATCAAAACCTGCGTGTTCCACTGCCAAAGAGTGGTCAACAATCAGCTGGGTTTCGACCACAGGATTCACCTTGGCAGGGTCTCCGCCTTGGTCGGCAATCGCATCTCTTAATCCCGCTAAATCAACCAAAGCGGTTTGACCAAGAATATCATGACACACCACGCGAGCAGGATACCAAGGGAAATCTAGGTCGCTCTTACGGTCAATGATCTGTTTTAAGCTGTCTTCAAGGGTTTCAGGATCACAGCGTCTTACTAATTGCTCTGCCAATACTCTCGAAGTATAAGGCAAGGTTTTGTAAGCACCTGGGGATATTGCTTCTACCGCTTCGCAAGCATCGAAATATTCTAAACCCGTTCCCGGTAGAACCTTTCGATACTTGTTTTCATCAAGATCTTGGTTGCTTTTAAGTTTTACATCAGACATACATCCACCATTATCTGTTAAATTCTATTCGTTGGTTCTCGAGGCCTTATCACATGAAGATAAAAGTCACCTCGAGATATAAGTCGGCTCGATATAGAGGACTAACGTAAATGGATTGGCAGCCAGTCTTGATGCTCTGGCCCAGTGTAGTCTGCGCTTGGGCGAATGATGCGATTGTTTTCTCTTTGTTCGAACACATGCGCCGTCCAACCTGTAAGGCGGCTCATCACAAAGATCGGAGTAAACAATTTGGTTGGGATGTCCATGAAGTGATATGCCGATGCATGGAAGAAGTCAGCATTACAGAACAAGCCTTTCTCGCGCTTCATAACCGCTTCAACACGTTCTGAAACGGCGTAAAGCTGTTTATCACCGACCTCTTGAGCTAGCTCTTTTGACCAACGCTTGATTAGAGCATTTCGTGGGTCGCTTTCACGATAAATGGCATGACCGAAGCCCATGATTTTGTCTTTGTTAGCAAGCATCTGCATGATGTTAGTTTCTGCTTCATCAGCGGATTTCCAATCTTGGATCATTTCCATTGCCGCTTCATTCGCACCGCCATGTAAAGGACCTCTTAGTGTGCCAATTGCTGCTGTAACGCACGAATGAATATCTGACAGTGTTGATGCACAGACACGGGCAGCAAAAGTAGATGCGTTAAACTCATGCTCTGCGTAAAGCGTTAGTGAACAGTGCATTACCTGCTTATGCAGTTCACTCGGCGCTTTATCTGTTAGCATTTTCAAGAAGTAGCCACCCAGACAGGCTTCACTTTGATCTTCAGTATCAATTCGCACGCCATCATGGCTAAAGCGGTACCAATAACAAATAATGGCAGGGAAAAGCGCGAGCATTCGTTCAGTCGCAGGCAGTTGCTCGGAGAAGTCAGACTCTTGCTCTAGATTACCTAGCATTGAACAGCCCGTTCTCATCACATCCATTGGATGAGCGTCTGCTGGGATAAGCTCTAGTGCTGCTTTCAAAGGTTGAGGCAAGCCGCGCAGACCAACCAACAATATTTTATAATCATCGAGCTCTTTTTCAGTGGGTAAGTGACCCCTTAGTAGCAGATGCGCCACTTCTTCGAACTGAGCATGATTAGCAAGGTCGGTAATATCGTAACCACGATAAGTTAAACCCGTTCCTGACTGGCCTACGGTACATAGCGCGGTGGTTCCCGCACTTTGGCCACGTAGACCAGCACCACCGATTGCAGGTGCGCTAGCTGGTTTGATTTCGGGTTTTTCGCTTTGTTGTTGGTTTTCTGTTGAAGCCTTTTCGACAGCTGCTTTATCACTCAAAGATACAGACATGGTGAACTCCTTTTCTGTGTTAGCCGTCTGCACTCTTTGGTGCTGCCTGTTTATATGTCCGATGATCTTTATGATCGGTACTGGATTTGGCGACTAACCATTTCACGTTATTGGATTAAGTTGATTTTTGATTAATTGAAACTGGTTTACCCTTCGCTTGAAAACAACTGATCAAGCTTGTTCTCGTAGTCGTGGTAATTAAGGTGTTCGTAAAGCTCCTTACGGGTTTGCATTGAATCCAACAGAGCTTCTTGATTGCCTTCAACTAGCAAGTGCTTGTAAACATTCTCCGCCGCTTTGTTCATCGCACGGAACGCACTCAATGGATAAAGCACCATGTCGACACTTGATTGGGCTAACTCGTTACAGCTGTAGAGTGGTGTTTGGCCAAATTCAGTGATGTTCGCAAGAATAGGCACGTGCTTGCCCGTTGCTGATTTCAGCGCTGCCGAGAACTTCACGTATTGATCGAGTTGATTCATCGCCTCAGGGAAGATCATGTCTGCGCCCGCTTCAACACACGCAATCGCTCGTTCAATCGCACTATCAATACCTTCAACCGCCAATGCATCCGTACGCGCCATAATCACAAAGCTCTCATCGGTTCTAGCATCTGTTGCCGCTTTGACTCTATCGACCATCTCTTGCTGGCTCACAATCGCTTTATTTGGTCGATGACCACAGCGTTTCTGGGCCACTTGATCTTCCATATGAATTGCAGCTGCGCCTGCCTTCTCCATAGCGCGAATGGTACGTGCAATATTAAATGCGCCACCAAAACCCGTATCGATATCCACCAGCAAAGGCAAATCACACGCATTGGTAATACGTTCAACATCCACCAACACATCGTTCAATGTGGTGATACCTAAATCAGGCAAACCGTAAGACGCATTGGCGATGCCTCCACCAGATAGGTAAATAGCTTGATGCCCCAAGTTCTTTGCCATCATCGCGCAGTACGGATTGACCGTGCCGACGATCTGCAATGGGTCGTTGTCTTGCACAGCTTGTCGGAACTTAGCTCCTGCTGATAACTTCATAATGACGCTCCCTGTTAATTGTTTATTTCTAGCTAACCTTTAAGACTTACGGCTTTTGGTTATCGCCAGCTCTGACCCGCTGACAGATACCAGTCGCCAGTTAATCAAGATCTTTGGATTGAATTTGTTGCTCTATAAGTAATCGGCTTCCCGAGATGTGTCTTCGCATTAGCATTTCTGCTAGCTCTTCATCACGGTTGCGAATCGCTTGTAGGATGTATTTGTGTTCATCGAGCGCCTCTTTGGGCCGAGACTGAGCCCTAGGCGATTGATAGCGGTACATGCGTAATAGGTGATAAAGCTCGTCACACAACAGAGAGATCAATTTGCTGTTACGACTCGCTTTGATAATGCGGTAATGAAAATCGAAATCCCCATGTTGATGGAAGTAAGATGAACCTTCGACTTCATCGATATGTTTAGAATGTGTCGACAATAAGCCTTCAAGCCCGATAAGCTCTTCTTGTGTGATATGTCTTGCTGCTAAGCGAGCCGCCATGCCTTCCAATGCCTCTCGCACCGCGTACAACTCGAGTAGTTTGTCTGCCGAAAAAGTAATAACTCGAGCCCCTACATGAGGAATGCGTTCAATCAAGCCAAGCCCTTCAACACGCATTATCGCTTCACGTAATGGGCCTCGGCTTACCTCAAAGCGTTTAGCCAGTTCAGGCTCCGAGATCTTACTGCCCGGTGCTAATTCACCGTTAACAATCGCCTCAACGAGGTACTCAGTGAGGTTTTCTGATTTAGTGTTCTCTTTATCGTTCACACGTGTCTTCGTGTTTGCATTTAAGCTGAGATCTTTTATCGCAGTATTCATATTCACGCTGCTCACTTCTGATTGCCGACCCTAACTGTCAACAATTTCATAACATGAACATAAAATACACGATTGAATTGTCGACAATCAAGCCAATTGTCGACAATTTAGACTAAGGTAGTATTTTTCATAGACGATTAAAACTAATCCAAAAGGACACTACAAACAACTCAACCATCTGTTATTTATCGATTTAATCAGAGTAAGAGTCACTAACCCCCTATCTACCCTAAAATCATTTGAAATCGATATGTCGACAACTTATAACCGAAACTTGTCAAAAGCAGCCCCCTTCGTATCTATCCACCAGCTCACCGATAAACAGATATAAAAAAGGCGCACTCATGTGCGCCTTTCATTCATAGACCCCGTTCTAACAAGCCACCTTTACTCAAGCAATCTGACGAGTAACATCTAGGTATTTGCTGATATCAACGAAATCAATTTGTTCCGGCTTCAGATACTCTTCTGCATAACGCAGGTGAGTGCCGCTGGTTAAGAACAATCTAAACAGTTCGATATCGAGATGCTCGTCCAACGCCATTTTGTACATGATGTCGACAGCAACACTGATTGGCTTCGCCTTCTTATAAGGCCTATCCGCAGCAGTTAACGCCTCAAAAATATCGGAGATCACCAGAATACGTTCTGGGATTGAAAGGTCATCACCAGTCAGCTTCCTTGGATACCCTGTACCTTTAAGTGTTTCATGGTGAGTTGAAGCGTAGCGAGGAACACGACTTAGCTCTTTCGGGAATGGCAGGTTCTCAAGCATCTTAATCGTGCCAAGCATGTGCTCGTTTATCTTAAATCTATCTTCAGCAGTCAATGTACCGCGTGCAATACTCAGATTGTAGACTTCGCCTAGGTTGTATAAGTGCTCAGGCACATCCATTTTAATTTGATGTTTCGGGTCAAATTCTAACGGCCTATCTCTTTTCACTATGTGCTCTGGCTTATCACTCAAAAGTGGTTCTGTGGCTGGTAAACTTGAACTCGGCTCTCGATTCATTGCCTCTATCGGTGATAGACCAAGTTGATCATCAAAGTTACGCGTCCAAGTCGTTTCAGCTATCAAGCGAATACGAGCAACTTTGTCATCACTCATGAATTCACCACCAACATTAGACGTCGCGATAAACTCAAAATCATCTTGTAGCTTCTGTTGCGCTTCAGCCAACTCTGTTTGGATTTGTTCGCTCGCTAGCTTGCCTTCAAGCTGTTTCGTTAATGCTATTATTTCAGCATCACGCCACAATACCTCAAATCGAGTTCTCACCTCGTGAATTCGGTTGTAGTTGGCCTCAAGCTTCGTACCTTTATCGACGATGTGTTCCGGCGTTGTTATTTTTCCGCAGTCATGCAACCAAGCCGCAATTCTAAACTCACGGCGCTCATCATCATTTTTAAACTCAAAATTTTTAAAATGATCAGATTGTGATTTCTCAGCCACGTCAGCTAGCATCAAACCTAGCTCTGGTACACGGTTACAGTGCCCAGCCGTATAAGGGGACTTGTCATCGATAGCTTGGGCGATAAGCTTGATAAACGACTCTACAAACGCCTCTTGCCTCTGTTCATGTCGTTTAAGCTCCATTGCCATTTCTTTTACAGCAACAGATAACTCCCACACTTCTTTAATACGAGTATTAAGCACAGCTACGTTGTCATAGTCACGCAACTTAACCTTGTGAGTCTCTTTCTCTAATTGGCGAATAGGACGTACTATCGGTGTACCAAAGACCCAAGCCACAGGCAAGGTTAAACTCATCAGTAAAATCGTTACACCAACAGAGGTTGCTAGACGCTTATTGACTGTACTGAAGACTTCAGATTCGGGAATCAATACCGCAAAATACTCAGAGTAGTGTTCGCCCGTGTCTATTTTCTTTAAATAGAGATGCTTGATCTCGCCATTCAACTCTACCCTTACCATACTGCCTTCAACCGTTGCTTCCTTAGTCAAATCATAAAGTTCAGTATAAGGAACCGTCGTATTCGTATTAAAGCCGGTATCATGCAGCCACTTTTTCGCTAAGGCATCAAGTTGTTCACCACTTAACTTACTGATAGCTTGATCAATGATTGGGAGCAATTGTTTATGCTTGCTCTGCAGCACCAAATGGAATTGGTTTGAGTAGTTCTGTTTTAGATCTTCTAGAGTCCCATTGACAACAAGGCCTGGCTGGAAAAACCTATCTAATGCAAACGAGAGTACGGGTTCTGCTTCTAAGAAAGCAAAGTTCTCTTCGCTTTCAATTGAATTAAATGCAGACTCTAGGTTTTCAAATTCAACTAAATCAATGTTCGGAAAATCCTCTCTCAACTTAGGAATAATTGACCACCCAGATAAAATGGCAACTTTTTTACCCTCAAGCTCGGCATAATTAGTGACAACCTTCGCGCCGACCCTTGTCACGATAGAAAATGGCAATTCATAAATTGGAGTCGTGTATAGGCCATCTATGCCATTATTTTTATAATGTTGAACCGATTGCAGGCCATCAATACTTCCTTCTTGAAACTTACTGACAAGTTCGCCCCAAGAGAAACCATTAACAAATTCAAACCTGATCCCTGTCATCTCACCAATCATTTTAAGAAGGTCTATCGCATAGCCGTTTGGTTTTCCCGCCACTGAAAAGTCCATCGGCCCCCAATCATTTTGATTAGACACTAACAGCGGAGGGGTATCGTTAATCAAGGCTTGCTGCTCAGACGATAGCATCAATGTTGATACATCAAACTCCGATTCCTGATTGTTAACCTTGAGGTTAGACGCAATAATATTACCCGATTTCGAATATAAGAAAGACTCAACCTTACTGTCTTCTGCTAAGCCAAGCGCCGTACCTGATAGTTTGCTAGCTAAAGAAGACAACACAATATCAATACCAATCACATGTTGAACTTCAGATTCGATTTTCGAATCAAACGCTAAAGAATAAGTTTGCCCGGTAATTTGTAAATGCTGGAAAAGATATGGCTGAGTTTTTTCGACCGACTGAACATTGGCAGAAACATACCAAGGCCTGGTTGTTGGAAGGTAGTTGCTCTGCTCCGTAGTTGAGTTTCTTAGCGTAAACTCTTGGTCAAAATATTTCGTCGTACGGACGCGCTCCTCCCCTATATTATGAATCTCAACCACAACCCAACGGTCTTTTTGTTGTGCACCGATTTTTTCTCTAACGACAGGGGCAGATTCTAGATTAATAATTTGGAAGAAGTTTTCATTAGATGAGCCAATGTAAATACTATAAAAGAGAGGGTTATCTTTAATTGCTTCTGAAAGAATACTACGCGACTCTTCTTTCGATATTTTGTTACTTATAGAACGTTTCACTGAAGAAAGTAAACGCGCCGTATTGGCTGCGTCAGAATCAACCGCGCCGATATAGTTACTCAGCTCTTGGGACACCATCGTCAACTTTGATAGGGTATTCTCAGTCGCCATTTTTTTACTGAAGTAATATTGCAGTGAAACCGCAACAACAGCGGTAAGAAATGTCGCGAGTAAAAACATTCCTCCAACAGTAAATCGTAACGAAATTTTTTTTAATGCCATTATTTCATCCTTGAATAATCGCCAACTCCAAAGTTAACAGCCTAGCGCAATCAATACCGCTTAAGTTGCATATCAACTATAGTAACTCTATTCCACATCTAAAATCTAACACCTCTATACACCTGACTCTTTTGCAGAAATAGTTATCGTAGTCACATCTAACAATATAGACCAACAACCAATGCACTCGAGTAGAAAACGCTAGTTAAATCCAACCTTTGTCAATGAATTCAATCATTCTGAGACAATAACTACGATTTTAGAATCCAGATATCATTCAACAGTAAATGGACAAAAACACGTTACCGTGAACTTTATGAACAATATTAATCCAATGTTCTTTATTCTCAATATCGCCGCATTACAGACATTTCATTAACACACCGTTAACTTTAGCTTCATCTGCTAAGCAATATCCTACTCATCTGTTTAGTAGCTGGAAATAAAACATAAGTTTCTCTCCATTGAAGAGATCCCCTACATAAGGAACGTGAACCATGTTCAAGGCACTGAAACCTACTCTTGCGGCTTCTATCATCGCAGCAACCTTTTCTTTCAACACTTTTGCTGCTGACGTAGAAAAAATCCACTTCCTAATCCCTGGCGGCGCTGGTGGTGGTTGGGATATGACAGCTCGTGGTACGGGTGATGTATTGGTGAAATCAGACATCGTAGAAAATGTCTCTTTCCAAAACCTATCTGGTGGCGGTGGCGGTAAAGCGATTGCTCACCTAATCGAAACGGCTCAACGCCAAGAAGACACGCTAATGGTGAACTCAACGCCTATCGTTGTTCGTTCACTAACGGGGATCTTCCCACAATCTTTCCGTGACCTAACTCCTGTAGCAGCAACCATTGCCGATTACGGTGCAATTGTCGCGTCTGCAGATTCTAAGTACAACACTTGGGAAGACGTCGTTAAAGAATTCGAAACCAACCCACGTAAAGTGAAAATTGCTGGTGGCTCAGCTCGTGGCAGCATGGACCACCTTGTGGTTGCGGCAGCGTTCAAAGGCGAAGGTTTTGATGCTAAAAAAGTACGTTACATTGCCTACGATGCTGGCGGTAAAGCGATGGCGGCACTGCTTTCTGGCGAAACACAGCTGCTTTCAACGGGCCTTGGTGAAGTACTAGAGATGTCTAAATCTGGCCAAGTAAAAGTGCTTGCTGTGACGGCTCCAAAGCGTCTTGACGCTGCGCCTAACATCCCAACACTGACTGAATACGGCAACGAGACAGTATTTGCTAACTGGCGTGGTTTCTTTGCGGCACCGGGTACAAGCCAAGCAAAAATCGACGAGTGGAACGAAGCTCTTGGCAAAATGTACAAAACCGATGAGTGGCAAGTGGTTCGTGACCGTAACGGTTGGATCGACAACTACAAAGCTGACAAAGATTTTTACGCCTTCCTAGAAGACCAAGAAAAACAGATGGGCGATCTAATGCGTGAGCTTGGTTTCTTGAAGTAACCAACAACCATAGAGGGCTTATGTGCCCTCTTACTCTTTCCTGTTTCGCCGTGCATGAGTTAACTTCAAACTCCTTTGTTTATTCGTAGACGTATTACTAACGCTTGCCGATTCGTTGTAAACGCAAGTGGCTGATAAACCAGTACCGTAATTCGCTTACCTTTGGTTAGTGATCCCAGACATTTCATTGACTCGCTCATGTACGGCTTTTTTACTTTTTATACCACCCCAAATGGAGTTGGATATGTCGGACTTACCAACCAAATTTCTGAGTAAGGAATCTTTGCTTTCGAAGGATCGCATCGGAGCCATGCTCTTTATGCTTGCATGTTTATGCTATGGCTACCAAACCACGCTGATTCCTTTGTTCCCCGGTGACGAGTACGAACCCTTCACAGCAAGAACCTTACCTATCCTGCTAACGTTTATCGGCATTGGCCTTTCGTTGATCCTGCTTATAACCGGACAGCCGGATAAAAAAGTTACATGCGACACTACGCCGCTGAACTGGAAACTGCTTATTGGCTTCTTGGTGTTAATGGCTCTGTACGGTGTTGGACTGACTTATCTTGGCTTTGTTTTAGCAACCAGCTTCTTCTTACTTGCAGGCTTTTACCTACTGGGTGAGCGCCGCAAAGCTGTCTTATTTGGCGCGTCGTTTCCTTTCGTTATCGCGTTCTTTCTTTTATTAACTCAAGGCTTAGATATCTACCTAGAGCCTGGTTTAATCTTCACTCTTTGGTAGGGATAACATTATGTTAGACGGAATTTTACAAGGACTTTCTACCGCCGTGATGCCAATGAACATCATGATGGTAATTGTTGGCTGTTTTGTTGGTACCTTTATTGGAATGCTACCGGGACTCGGTCCAATTTCAGCAATCGCGTTGATGATCCCGATTACATACGGCCTAGATCCTTCTTCTGGCCTAATCTTGATGGCTGGTGTGTACTACGGCGCTGTATTTGGTGGCTCGACGTCATCCATCTTAATCAATGCTCCGGGTTGTTCTTCAACGGTAGTAACCGCGTTTGACGGCTACCCGATGGCTCAAAAAGGCCAAGCAGGTAAAGCACTTGCTCTCGCGGCTTACTCTTCTTTCACAGGCGGTACGCTTTCAGCAATCATGCTTTTGATTGCCGCACCGGCTCTAGCAAGCGTGTCACTGAGCTTCCAGTCTTCAGACTACTTTGCGTTGATGCTATTAGGTTTGTCCGCTGTAGCGGCGTTTGCAGGCCCAGGTCAGGTAATCAAAGCGTGGATGATGACTATTCTTGGTTTGATGCTATCAACTGTAGGTATCGACAAAGGTGTTGGCGTTGAACGGTTCACTTTTGGCCTTACGGATCTGATGGATGGCTTTAGCTTCCTATTATTAGCGATGGCAACATTCGCACTGGGTGAAACCTTGATGGGTATTCTAAAACCAGAGCAAGACACCAGCGCGGAAGAAAGCCAAAAGATGTCGGATATTGGTAGCATGAAGGTCACCAAAGAAGAGTTCAAAGAAGTGGCACCAGTTTCAATTCGATCTTCTATTCTCGGTTTCTTTACCGGTGTTCTACCGGGCGCAGGTGCCACTATTGCGGCATTCCTAAGCTACGGTATGGAGCGTAGCCTCGCGCCAAAAGACAAGCAGAAAGAGTTCGGTAAAGGCAGTATCCGTGGTCTTGTTGCTCCTGAATCAGCAAACAACGCCGCTTCAAGTGGTTCATTCGTTCCGCTACTAACGCTGGGTATTCCGGGCTCTGGTACAACTGCGATTATGCTTGGTGCATTGATTGCCTACGGTATTCAGCCTGGTCCTCGCTTGTTCGTTGAACACCCAGATGTATTTTGGTCGGTGATTATCTCGATGTACTTTGGCAACATCGTACTGGTTATCTTAAACCTGCCTTTAATCCCTTATATTTCTAAACTGCTAGCGGTACCTAGAACGGTTCTACTGCCAATGATTATCTTCTTCTCAATCACTGGCGTGTACTTGGTGTCATTCAACACGATGGACGTATTTGTGATGCTACTGGTAGCGATGGCTGCGATAGCATTAAGGCTAGCCAACTTCCCATTGGCACCATTACTGTTAGGCTTCATATTGGGCGGCTTGATGGAAGAGAACTTAAGACGAGCATTGATGATCAGCGATGGTGAGTTGAACTTCTTATGGGAACGCCCTATTACGATGACCTTCACTATTCTGGCGGTATTGGTGCTGTCTAGCCCGATTCTAGTGAAACTATTTAAGAGTTTTAGAGCGAAGCCAGTAGAAGTGTAAAGCTTTATCGAATCAACTAAACCTCAACGAAAGGAGCCATTGGCTCCTTTTTTCATTTAAAGCCTCAATTAAAACCAGCGGTTAAAGATGGTAGCAAACTCACAAACCTATCTTTACAACACACATGGCGCTGATATTCATAACAAATTCAAGTAAGGTAACCAGTTAGTTAACGTATTGGATTCTAAAACTATGGATTGGTTGATTCTATTCTTATCAGGGGTGGTTGGCGGTGTGCTTAACTCCATTGCGGGTGGCGGCAGCTTCATCACTTTCCCTGCTTTGTTATTTGCTGGCGTTCCACCAATAGCAGCCAACGCGACCAACACCTTTGCTTCATGCGCTGGTTACATCAGTGGTGCTTACGCACTGCGCCACGAAATTCAATCTGGTACCAAACAACTCAAGCTCGTTGTTGGGCTATGCGTAATTGGCGGCGGCATTGGTGCATTTTTACTACTACACACGCCAGAAGCGCTATTTACCCAATCCGTACCTTGGTTATTACTGTTCGCCGCTCTGCTTTTTACCTTTGGTGGCACTCTCAACAAATGGCTAAAGAAAGTAACCGCTAAACATAAGCACGCCACCAGCGCAGGGGCGTTCTTTTCCGCTGTATTGCTTTTGATCGTGTGTGTTTATGGTGGTTAT
Source organism: Vibrio sp. 10N.247.310.23 (assembly GCF_041467155.1). NCBI lineage: Bacteria > Pseudomonadati > Pseudomonadota > Gammaproteobacteria > Vibrionales > Vibrionaceae > Vibrio > Vibrio sp. 10N.247.310.23. The sequence continues at coordinate 91,036 of NZ_JBFSTZ010000018.1, forward strand.
TTTAATGCAGGCTTAGGCATTGTGACATTGAGCTACTTGGCGCTGGCTGGTTACACCAACATCAACGTGATGAATGGCATCAAACTGCTCGTGTCCGCGTGTGCTTCCCTCGCAGCGATCGTATTTTTTATCGTCAATGGTTCGATTGATTGGCCGTCTGGCATGGCTGTATTATTGGGTACATTGGTTGGTGGTTATTATTCAGCAAAAATCTCTCGCCGCATCCCTCAACACTATGTTCGAACCACAGTGATCATCGCGAGCTTTTTGATCACCGCTTACTTTTTCTATGCTAATTAGACGTTCGGTTTAATAAGACTTGCAACTGAAAAGATAAAGCCAAAAGACTCCACCCTGCTCATACCGATTTGGCTATTTTATTACTTATAAAATAGCCAAGCCAAAATGTGTGAGACGAGTCCTTCAATTAGCAAATTTGATAACAATTTAGACTGTTTTTTAGCCTTTATTTTGCCAAAGGTAGGATAATTCTCCTGTCGAAAGTGAGACTTCATTAGGAGGCGTTATGAACACTAAACTCGGTCATGTCATGTCATCAAGTCGACTCATTTGCTTTGTCGCTTTTCTTGCTGTCACATTCGCGTGGATCTTAAAAATGCCCGCTCTGTTTTCTGTGTCAGCGCTATTCTTACTGGTCAGTGCGATCGTTTATGTCACCGATCTTTGGAAGAATCAAAGAAAGAACCGCGAAGCTTAGCCAATTACGGTTTAATCGAACGAATTAAAAAAGGAGCTCATAGGCTCCTTTTGTGTTTTTCGCTTATCTAATTAGCCGTGCTAATCGCCGACGCCTTATTTAGCGACGGTTCTTTCTAGCGACGCCTTCTTATTAACGACGGAAGTTACGACCGTTACCGCCGCGGCGCTCTTTAAATGCAGACGCAGCTTTAGCTTGAGAAGCGTGGATAGACTCAACCGTTAGTTCCATTGGCTCACGAGGCTCTAGCCCATGGCGGAATGTACGTGAACGCGGAGGCATCTGATATTCGATGTCCGATGCTTTAGGCATGCGCTTGAAACGGTAAAGGTAGAAGTTTTCAACCTTCTCACGAGCCCATTCGGTTTTCTTCAGGTATTTAACTGCGCTTGCCACTGTAGGCTTAGTGTTAAAGCAGTTCATACGCATTGCCGCATCTAAAATTTCCCAACCATAGTGATCCACTAATTCAGTGATCATGGTTTCAAGCTTTAAGCCGTGTAGCGGGTTATTTTGTTGCAGTTCGATTCTTTCTTCTTCAGTCATAACATTACCTTTTTCAAGGCAACTAAAGGCCTTGAATTTACTCTAGAACACCGTCATCACTGACCATTTCTAGCTCAATCACTTGGGCATTACATCCATTGCCCTTATTTATGCCTTTATGATGGCATAAAGCATACTCGTTATCCTATTTATCTTTGAAATTAATTTTAAAATGGTTATTTAACGTCCAGATCATCATTAACAACACTTTAGTTAAGCAATAGCGCATACGCTATTAACTGGCAGACGTATTCGATGCGTTAATGAGTAAAAGAGCCTATAAACACGCTTGGTCACTGAATGAGGTGATGGCCTATATAGAAGCAAACACTGGTTCAATGTTTGACCCAGAGTGGGTTGAAGCGCCTAAACAAAACCTAGACAGCTCTATGGCCATTCGAGATCAATACAACGACGATGTACAACCACATATCATGACCGCCTAAGCGATAATTAGTTGTGTGTTTGAAGTGACCATCTAAAAATACGCAAACCAACAAAAAAGGATGCCAGTTGGCATCCTTTTGTTTTCTAGTTTACAGCTAATAAGAACAACAAGGTTCTTAACTGATTCTAACTAACGATTATACGTCGTAAGTTGTAGAAGCAGTATCGCCGCCTGTACCAGTCCAGTTTGTGTGGAAGAATTCACCACGTGGACGGTCAGTACGCTCGTAAGTGTGAGCACCGAAGTAGTCACGTTGAGCTTGAAGCAGGTTCGCTGGTAGACGTGCAGTTGTGTAACCGTCTAGGAAAGATAGCGCAGAAATCGTACATGGCATTGGGATACCAGACTCTAGAGATTTCGCTGCTACTTTACGCCATGCCACTAGGCTGCCTTGTAGGATGTTTTTGAAGTACTCGTCAGAACCTAGGAACGCGATGTCTGGGTTTGCTTCGTACGCATCACGTATGTTGCCTAGGAATGCAGAACGGATGATACAACCACCACGCCACATTAGCGCTACGTTACCGTAGTTTAGGTCCCAGCCGTTTTCGTTCGACGCTTCACGCATTAGCATGAAACCTTGAGCGTAAGAGATGATCTTAGAAGCCAGTAGAGCTTGACGTAGTGCATCAACCCACTCTTGCTTGTCGCCTTCAACTGGAGTGATTGTCTTCTCAAACAAAGCTTCAGCTTCAACACGTTGGTCTTTAAGAGCAGACAGGCAACGAGAGAATACAGACTCAGAGATCAGTGTTAGTGGGATACCTAGGTCTAGTGCGTTGATACCAGTCCACTTACCCGTACCTTTTTGGCCTGCAGTGTCTAGGATCTTCTCAACTAGCGCTTCACCGTCTTCATCTTTGTAGCCAAGGATGTCAGCAGTGATTTCAACTAGGTAGCTGTCTAGCTCAGTCTTGTTCCAGTCAGCGAATACTGCTTGCATCTCGTCAGCAGACATACCTAGGCCATCTTTCATGAACTGGTATGCTTCAGTGATAAGCTGCATGTCACCGTATTCGATGCCGTTGTGTACCATCTTAACGAAGTGACCAGCACCGTCGTTACCAACCCAGTCACAGCAAGGCTCACCAGCGTCAGTTTTTGCCGAGATACCTTGGAAGATTGGCTTAACCGCTTCCCAAGCTTCAGCCGCACCACCTGGCATGATTGAAGGACCGAAACGAGCACCTTCTTCACCACCAGATACACCAGTACCGATGAAGTGGATGCCTTTCTCACGACAATGCGCTACACGACGGTTAGTGTCTGGGTAGTTAGTGTTACCACCATCAATGATGATGTCGCCTTCGTCTAGAAGTGGGATTAGGTTTTCGATGAACGTGTCTACAACGTCACCAGCACGAACCATAAGCATCACTTTACGTGGCGCTTCTAGCTTCTCAACTAGCTCTTCTAGAGAGTAAGCACCAACAATGTTAGTACCTTTAGCTGGGCCTTCTAGGAACTCGTCTACTTTAGCAGCAGTACGGTTATGAGCCACAACTTTGAAGCCGTGGTCGTTCATGTTTAGGATAAGGTTCTGACCCATTACTGCTAGGCCAATTACACCGATATCACCTTTCATTATTTTATCTCCTTGCGGCTATTCGCACTTATGCGATAGCACTTGCTGCATTTGAATCTAGGAACCACTCTGTTTCGCCAGTTTTAGACTGGATTTTCGCTGCCGGGTAAGGCAGTTCTGAAGCAGGAGTTGTATGAATTTCTTTAACGATCTCAACTTTACCTGCACCCAGTACTAGGTAGCTGATTCGTTTTGCTGCTTCTAAAACTTTCGCTGTTTTAGAAACACGGATTTGACCAGACTCAGGGTGAGAAGCTAATACAGATAGGTTCTCATCTTGGTAGTTGGTTGCACCTGGGAATAGTGAAGCTGTGTGGCCGTCTGCGCCAACACCAAGCAGAATCCAATCGAATACAGGCGTGCCGTTTTCTGTTGGGATTACGTCTGCCATCTCTTTTGCGAAACGCTCTGCTTCTGCTTTTGGTTCATCTTCACCACGGATGCGGTGGATGTTTTCAGCAGGAAGGTTTACTTGAGTAAACTCTTTTAGTTTTGAAAATAAGAGCGCGTTTGCTTCACCGAAATTGCTTTCAGCGTCGTCTGGTACAACGCAACGTTCGTCGCCCCACCAGAAGTGAAGGTTATTCCATTGAATACCTTCCGCGTATGGCGCCTGTGCTAAAAGTTTGAAAAGCATTTTTGGCGTGCTGCCACCAGACAGTGAAATGTGAACAGGTTTGCCCTGCTCGCTGTATGCTTTCATTTCATTTGCTAGGTTTTCAACAACCAGTTCAGGCGTTGCAAAGATCTTGTGATTGATCATAGTTCGCAGTAATCCGTGTCTGTTAAGTTTTTGCATGGGAAACGCCATGCGCGGCCATCACGTTGCAGAAGTTCATCTGCTTCCTGTGGGCCCCAAGTACCACAAGCATAGCCAAACAGTGCTTGAGGATCTTGCTTGAAGTCTAAGATTGGTTGAACGTACTTCCAACATGCTTCTACCGCATCGGTACGTGCAAACAGAGTCGCATCACCGTTCAGTGCATCAAGAAGAAGACGCTCATAAGCCGTCAGCATCTGAGTTTCAGGCAAGTCAGAGTAAGAGAAGTTCATTTTCACTTCTTTTGCTTTGAAGCCTGCGCCTGGCTCTTTCAAACCAAAGCTCATCTGAATACCTTCATCCGGTTGGATGCGGATAATCAGCTTGTTCTCTGGTGCATCTTGACCAAATACTGGGTGTGGCGTGTTCTTAAAGTGAATCACGATTTCAGTCACACGTGTTGGTAAGCGTTTACCTGTACGTACGTAGAAAGGAACACCATTCCAACGCCAGTTATTGATGTGAGCTTTCAAGCCGATGTAAGTCTCGGTACGAGAATCATCCGCTACACCATGCTCTTCACGGTAACCTAGTAGGTGCTGACCACGAACATCTGATGCTGTGTACTGACCTAATACTAAGTCTTTACGCAGATCATCTTCTTCTAATGGTTTCAGACACTGAAGCACTTTAACCACTTCATCACGAATAGAATCAGCGTTAATTTGTGCAGGCGGCTCCATACCTACCATCGCTAGCACTTGCAGCAGGTGGTTTTGGAACATGTCGCGAACTGCGCCAGAACCGTCGTAGTATCCGCCACGCTCTTCAACGCCAAGGAACTCAGCACCTGTGATTTCAACGTATTCAATGAAGTTACGGTTCCACAGTGGTTCAAACATCGCGTTTGAGAAACGAAGCACTAGAAGGTTTTGAACCGTCTCTTTACCAAGGTAATGGTCGATACGGTAGATCTGGTGTTCTTGGAAGTGATGATGGATCTCTTCATCCAACGCTTGAGCTGATGCTAAGTCGTAACCAAATGGTTTTTCGATGATCAGACGACGCCAGCCGTTCGATTCATCGTTAAGGCCATGCGCAGCAAGGTTTGCTGGAATCACACCGTATAGGCTTGGCGGGGTTGCCAAGTAGAACAATGTGTTATGGTTTTCGAATTGGTAGTCTTGCTCAAGCTTGTCTAGACGTTGTGCTAAACGAGCATAGTCGTCTACATCTGAAGTATTGATCGCTTGGTAATGCAGATGTTCAATAAATGCATTCAGCGTCTCTGGTTCAGTTTTTTCCATTTCCTGAAGAGACTTCTTCAGCTTCTCACGGTAAGACTCATCGCTGTACTCAGTACGGCTCACTCCAAGAATCGCAAAGGATTCTGGTAGTTGATTGCTAGCATACAGGTGGTATAGAGCAGGAATTAACTTGCGGTAAGTTAGATCTCCCGACGCACCAAAAATAACGATGCTGCTGTTTTCAGGTATTACCATCATCTTTCCTATAAAAACAAGGTTTTTAGTATTCGCCAAAGGTATCAGCGACATACGAAAATAGATAATAGGTCTTAACTATTACATCAATAGTAAGCGCCTATTAAATTTGAGAATGCGTTTGGTAAACGAGGGTGAAAGCTATCACCTCTATTCGGGACAGTATTGTCTATGACTATTTGATTTACATCAACCACTGTGAAAGCAATCGATTAAATATTGACTCATTTCGAACAAATTCTAATCGATAGTTCCGTTCATTTAACCCACGGGTGAAGCAAATCGGCATTCTCAAACAGTGTAGTCAAGAAAGAACGGTATCTGGTCGGTGGAGTGAGCAATAGGAAAGGGAGAAAAAGGTAAAACCAGCTTATTCAACTGGCTTTATATTTATTTTGATGGTGTCGTGTTTATCTTTGCGCTTTGTTGTAGCAGCGCTCCGGGCGACCTACGGTACCGTAATTTAAGTCTGCGACTAACTCACCAGTGGTAATCAAAAATTCTAAATAGCGTCTGGCGGTGGTTCGGCTAGCACCAATTCGTTCTCCGGCTTCATCGGCGGTAATATTAACGGCATCAGCTTGCTGAAAAATGGCTCTGATCTTATCCAACGTTACGCCATCAATTCCTTTGGGCAAGGTTGATACTTTTCCTGAGTCCGCTTTGGCATTGGCTTGCAGCATCTTATCAACCAAACCTTGGTTCAAATCAGACACGCTTTCGAACTCTTGTAACTGTGACTGATACTTCTTCAGTGCTGCTTCCAAACGAGGAAACATGACTGGTTTTAATAGGTAATCCACCACTCCCCCGCGCATTGCCTGCTGCAGCGTATCCACATCCCGAGCAGCAGTAATCAAGATAACGTCGCAGCCTTGATTGCTCCCTCTTACGTGATTAAGAATATCGAGCCCACACCCGTCCGGCAGGTACACGTCCAATAACACCAAATCAGGTTTTAAGATGTCCAGTTGCATGAGCGCTTCAGACTGTGTGGTGGCAATGCCGACCACGTCAAAGCCACCCATCTGTTCTAAATAACGATGGTGTAGCTCTGCAATCGCAATATCATCTTCAATGACCATGACTCTCGTGATTGCGTTCATTTATGTTCTTCCTTTAACCATGCTTTTTCCGTCACGATGATCTTCGCAAGATCGTTTCGTGCTTAATTATTGTTCTTCTTTTGGCAGATAAACCGTCATTCGCGTGCCAAAATCGTGGTTGTCGACCATTTCAAGCTGCCCTTGATATCGGTCTGCCAGCTGCTTTATCAGATACAAACCCACACCACGATTTTGCTTCGCTTTGCTCGATACGCCTTTTTCGGTGAGTGCTTTGGTCGCCAACTCTTTCGGCAAACCGCACCCTTTGTCTTCTACTTCTACGATAATTTCATTACCAAAATCACTGATTGAAACTTCAATAACCCGACGCGCTGGCGCAATTTGACCCTCTTGCTTAATCGCCGTCATGGTGGCGTCAAAGGCGTTATCAATCAGGTTGCCAAGAATTGTGACAACGTCATCCGCGTTTAACCAGCTAGGCAGAGCTTCAAGCCTTGATCCCTCTTCCACTTTAAGCTCTAACCCAATCTCTCGAGCTCGCTCTGTTTTGCCTAAAAGCATGCCTGCAATAAGAGGGTCTTTCACCGTCTCTCTTAAGAACTCAATTAAGCTCTGGTAATGAGCGGTTTCTTGACCAATCAATTGTTGAACAGAATCCAACTCGCCCATCTGAATCAAGCCACTAATAGTGTTAAGCTTGTTTTGATGCTCGTGGGTTTGTGAACGCAGTAGATCAGCATATTCTTTGGTTTGTGAGAGCTGGTCTGTTAAATCGTTGATTTCATCTCGTAATCGGAAACTCGATACCGCCCCGACCACCTCACCTGCCACTATAATCGGGCTTCGGTTAGCAATGATTCGCTTATTGTTTAAATACAACTCAACATCGTGGTCGGTGTCGCCGGTTGATAGCAGTTGTTCTAAATCACTGCCTGGCAATACATCAGAAAGGCGCTGTTGATTGAGTGCTTTATCCCTGTCTATCGATAAAATATCGCAGGCACTCTTATTAATTGAACGTAAAATGCCGTGCTTATCGATGCTCAGAATGCCCTCTTTCACGGTACTCATGGTTACATCTAGCTCAACATACAACCGGCCTATCTCTTCAGGCTCAAAGCCCAAAATAGCGCGTTGAAAACGGCGAGATACATAACTCGAAATCAAAGCGTTGACCGCAACCACCAGCAACGCCATCACAATCAAAAAGGCTAAGTAAGGTTCAATTCGATCTTGCAACGAATCCAATAAGTAACCAACTGACACCACACCAATAACGGTACCTTGGGTGTCTTTTACCGCGGATTTACCACGAACTGAAAAACCCAGCGATCCTTTGGCTGTCGACACATAAGACTCGCCCAATACCAATGCTTTTTGGTTATCGCCACCACGCATGGGTTTACCGAGCCTGTCATCATAAGGGTGAATCAGGCGGATACCTTTATCATCTCCAACAACGATAAACGCCGCGCCAATGAGCTGAGTAAGGTTACGAAATTTAACTTGGGTTTCTTCAGACAAAACGTAGGGAACGCCATTAGGGTCCAACGTTCCATTTTCTTGAATAATGCTGGTGACAAGCGGCGATTCAGATAGAAATTCAGCAACACCTAACGCTTTCAAACCCATCTCTTGTTCTTGAGATTGTTTGATGTAGTAAAAACCAGCAGCTGCAAGAATCAAAAGTTCAACGAGGCCAGTGACCGTCATGATAATCAGTAACCTTTTACGGAAACTGATACTGCTCCATTTCATATTCCACCGTCCCTAGTGTTAGACGATCAATGTTAACACCAAGTTAATCGCATGACCTTTCTAGGGGCGTGAATTTGTGACTGCTACTCAACTAAATAATTGAGCAGATTGTTAATTGATAATCCTTTACGTTGTTCATCTCGATTAATCGTTCATTTTTAGGACTGATTAGCTTAAAAACCAAAATAAACGAATAAATATTGAGCTAGATCACTAAGCTTTTAGGTGTTTTTTAGGTTGTTTAAAATAAATACAATTATAATGGTTGCATATGAAGAAGTTTATTGTTGCTAAGCCATAGGTCATGATTTTCAGACCGCGCTTTGAATCGAAACTTCGATTAACAAAATAGCAACAACCCTTCGCTCGCTGGACGTATCTATAACTAAAAGTTGCACGCTCGCCGTTACGAATGATGAACAAACGGATTAAGTATTCTCCCCTATTCATCCATCGCTATTTCAAACTCGGCTAGCCAGACAACGAAGAGGTGACTGATAAAAGCATCACCCAATAATAAAACATTGATGAGCAGGAAGTATCGATCAGTGGCCAGTGGCAACGTCCAATAGAAACAGGATAACAAACATAACGTATAAACATTGTTGAAAAGGAAACAAGGCAATGAAACGCGATAACTTTGGAATTTGTCTTACTAAGACTATGCTGTTCAAACACTTACAATCGACTTTTACTCACGTAAGAGCCTATGAGAAAGATGGCACCTCCCCACTCGATCTCAAGGTATTGTTAGCATTCCCGCAAATGTCAGGTAGAGATTTATTACAAACAATGCAAGGTTCAAGACAATTGGTATGGCGCGCCGATCACCATTGTCCTAGCTTTAAATAAGCCACTTCATTTTGTAAAAACACTTCTATACTGAACTTAAAGAGCATGCTTATGCGTGCTTTTTAAGTTTCATTTATCTTTGATATTCACGTCACTCAATCTTATTTACACTTGATTAACGAGTTATGAGAATTTCTATTCATATGAGACAATCTATTCAAGACAAATGACTATCGCCCTGTTAACATTAGAGTTAATACTCTAATTGGTATTTAATGCAGATGACCAAACCAAAATTCCGATACCTTGCGATCGCCAGTATGCTTCTCGGCACTATGGCTTCGCCAGGCTATGCAGCTCCGCTCACTTTTTCTGAAGCGTGGCAAATATTGCAAGAAAACAACAACTCTCTTGCGGCTCAACAAGCCAACGTTGAACGTTATCAACACCTTCAGAACTCAACAAGTAGCCTCAATCTTCCTTCTATTACCTTAGGGGCTAACTACACGCACCTTGATAGTGATGTGACGATTAATGGTGAACAGTTTTCAGATAGCTTGAGTGGAGTAAACCCTGCTATATCCGCGATTTTGCGTCCTCTAGTTGGTGGCGTTACCTCAACGATTACCGAACAAGACATCTTTAGCTCTTCCATTCGTGCTGTGTGGCCTATCTTCACTGGTGGTCGAATAACCGCTGCGCAAAATGCGGCTGAAGGTAAAAGCGAAGAAGCGCAAAGCCAACTGTTGATGGAGAAACAAGCTCGCTACGAAGACTTAAGTAAGTATTACTTCTCGGTGATCTTAGCGGAAGACGTGGTGAGAACGCGTCAAGCCGTTGAAGCAGGCTTAACTCAGCATCGTGATTTCGCCATCAAGCTTGAACAGCAAGGACAAATCGCCCGAGTAGAACGCCTACAAGCCGATGCTTCTTTAGATAAAGCGATTGTAGAGCGCACGAAAGCTCAGAACGATCTTAAAATTGCGCAATTGGCGTTGACCCAAATCCTTGGTCAAAATGAAAGTGTAGAACCCTCTGAACAACTGTTTATCAATAAGAACCTGCCTCATATGGACGTGTTCATTGACCAGACACTCATGACCTACCCCGGCCTTAAGATTCTTGATGCAAAAGAGAAACAAGCAAGCAGCTTAATTAAAGCCGAGAAAGGTAAATACTACCCAGAGGTTTACCTTTATGGTGATTACAGCCTGTATGAAGATGACTCTCTAGCCAGTGAAATGAAACCCGATTGGTTGGTTGGCATTGGTGTGAATGTGCCACTGCTTGATACCTCTGGCCGTTCCGACAAAGTCGCTGCGGCTCACAGTGCCGTATCACAGGTTCAATTCCTTAAGTCACAAGCTAAGCAAGACTTAACCGTGTTGGTACAAAAGACTTACCTTGAAGCAAACCAAGCGATTGAAGAGGTTCAAGGCCTAAACTCGAGCTTGTCTTTAGCTCAGGAAAACCTATTACTTCGTAAAAAAGCCTTCACACAAGGGTTATCTAACTCATTAGAAGTGGTTGATGCCGAGCTTTATCTTGCGAGCATTAAAACCCAGCAATCTGCTGCTCGCTTCAAATACCTAATCTCTCTCAACAAGCTGTTAGCGCTAACCAGCGAAATGAATGCTTACTCCAGTTACTTAACCTCCTCTGTTCCGTCTGATTTCGACTCAAAAACAGACACCGTTAGCCAGTCAAAAGGATAATTCATGAAACCTATTAAGCCCCTTCTTCTATCTTTAGTTGGTATCGGCGTTATTGGCTGGGTCGGATACAGTTTCTATCAAGCTTATCAACCTCAGCCGGTTAAGCTTCAAGGTCAAATCGATGCGCAGCAATACAGCATCTCATCGAAAGTACCTGGCAGAATTGATGAAATATTCGTGCGCAAAGGCGATTCGGTTGAAAAAGGCGAATTGATCTTCTCTCTACTAAGCCCTGAGATTGATGCGAAGCTAGAGCAAGCAAAAGCTGGTCAGAAAGCCGCTGGTGCATTAGCACAAGAAGCAGAGAATGGCGCGCGTACTCAACAGATCCAAGCGGCTAAAGACCAATGGTTGAAAGCCAAAGCAGCTGCCGATCTGATGGACAAAACCTACCAACGTGTAAACAACCTTTACAACGATGGTGTGGTTGCCGAGCAGAAGCGTGATGAAGCCAAAACACAGTGGCAAGCGGCGAAGTACACCGAAAGCGCTGCATTCCAAATGTATCAATTAGCGCAAGAAGGTGCGCGTGACGAAACCAAAGTGGCCGCCACTCAAAAAGCGTTAATGGCAGCGGGTGCGGTAGCGGAAGTTGAAGCTTACGCAAAAGACACACAGATCCACAGCTGGTTTAATGGCGAAGTCTCTCAGGTTCTATTGAGCAGTGGAGAACTTGCACCACAAGGCTTCCCTGTTGTGACTGTTATCGACACCAAGGATGCTTGGGCTGTGCTCAATGTTCGTGAAGACATGCTTAAGCATTTCGAGAAAGGCAGCCAGTTTGAGGCGTACCTACCGGCTCTGGATAAATCATTAACTTTCCAAGTAACTCACATCGCCGTAATGGGTGATTTCGCAACTTGGCGCTCAACAGACGCAGCACAAGGCTTCGATTTACGTACTTTTGAAGTAGAAGCGCACCCTGTCGATACGAGCGAAACACTGCGTATGGGCATGAGCCTAGTGGTTGAGCTTTAGGTGACTTATGTCTGCTAACTCTCAATATACTGGATCGCAATCTAGAGGCTCGCAATCAACTGAGCATCATAGAGCGAAGAATACCTTGCTTCGGCAGTGGGCGATTGTCCGCAAAGACAAATGGTTGTTGTCTTGCCTAACTTGGATTCCTTTGCTGCTTGCTGCCAGTATCTGGCTGATTTTTTCACAAGGGATCGCTCGTGACTTACCGGTCGCAGTTGTCGACCTTGAGCACAGTCAAATCTCGCAACAGTTCACACGCCTTGTTGATGCGTCACCAACGCTGCAAGTCACTCAGAAATACAGCTCTGCGAGTGATGCGGCGAAAGCGATGATCGAACGTGATATCTATGGTTATGTTGTGATACCAAGGCACTTCGACCGAGACCTTCTGCTCGGCTTGAATCCGCAAGTGTCTGTATTCTATAACAGCCAATTTATCTTAATCGGTAAGCTGGTGAACTCTGCCTTGCTGCAGGCTCAAGGGACTTTTAACGCGCAACTTGAAGTCGTGAAACAGCTGTCACACGGTGATACCACGGTGCAATCCGCATTAGGCCAAGCAGTAACGGTACAAAGCCAGATCACGCCGCTGTTCAACAAGAACACCAGTTATGCACAGTTCTTGGTGTCTGCGGTTATTCCTGCACTGTGGCAGATCATGATTGTGGTGGGCACGATATTGGTTTTGACGGCGAACGTTAGAGCTCGTGGGCTTCACGCTTGGTTATCCAACGCCCCTATGAAGTCACTCGCATCAACATTAACGCCCTACCTTGTCTTGTTTTTGATGTTTGGTATCGCGTTTAGTTTTTGGTTCTATGTGCTCTTAGACTGGCCATTTAACGGCAGCTTTGTGGCATTGACTATTGTCCAACTGCTAACCGTGATCAGTTGTATCATTATGGGTTGTTTGTTTTTCTTCTTAACACTTGATCCAGCAAGGGCGATGAGTTTCGCTGGCGCATTTACGGCACCAAGCTTTGCGTTCATGGGTATTACCTTTCCAGTAACAGACATGAATACAGCTGCTCAAATTTGGAGAAGCTTATTGCCCGTGAGTCATTACATCGAAGTACAAACGGCGCAGTCTAGTTATGGTGTGAGCGCAGCACAGTCTTTGATCAGCCTCTCTTCTATGTTGTGGTATGCAGTTCCTGCTTTCGTGGTAATGTTGCTAATTAAGAAACACTTGGCGCAATCAACTCTAACTGCACAAGCAGATCCATCTACAAAAGCAGCTATATCTGCAAAAACAACGCCGTCAACACAGCCAGAAGCATCAGCACAACAAGGAGTAAAACGATGAGCTTTACTCAACTGCTCAAGCAAGAACTCTTAGCGGTATTGCGCAACCCTGTCGTGCTTCTTACGGTATTTGGTGGTGTGGTCTTCTATTCCTTCTTGTATCCATTGCCTTACGCGAACCAAGTTCCTCAACAACTGAAAGCTTCGGTTGTGAACTTGGATAAGAGTCAAAGCAGCTATCAATTAGAGCGTATGGTGGATGCCACCTCTCAAATCGAATTGGTTCGTCGAGACTCCACCATCGCCGATGCGAAACAAGCCGTACTTAACCAAGAGATTGGTGGGTTCCTTGTCATTCCAGAAAACTTCTATAAAGACTTGCTGCTCGGTAAGAGCCCGACACTTTCTTACGCTGGTGATGCTTCTTACTTCTTGGTCTACGGAACCATTGTTGAAGGGCTTGCCAAGGCCGGTGGTACGTTAGCTGCGCAAGTTAAGGTCAGCCATTTGTTAGTCGAAGGTGTGCCTTTAGAATCGGCAGCCAAAGGTTACAGTGCATTCAGCTTGAACCTGAAACCAACGTTTAATAGTCACATGGGATACATCGATTACGTGGTTCCAGCCGTCTTTGTGTTGATCCTGCAACAAACCTTAGCCATGGCTTCTGGTTTAGTGGGTGCAACCCAAAACGCTCAATCGACATTTGGCTACTGGAGTAAGACCTCTCCAGCGAAACTGATGCTTGCTCGCTGTTGTACCTTAGTCGGCATTTATTACTTGTTGTCGATGTACTATTTCGGCGCTAGCTTTTCGATGTATGGGATAAACCAGCTCGCCTCAACAACACAGATCTTAACCTTACTTCTGCCCTTCTTACTGGCCAGTTGTTTGATAGGGATTTTGATTGGTGAGTTAGTACCACGAAGAGAACTCGTCACGGTAGTAGTGTTAATCAGTTCAATGCCACTGATCTTCTCTTCAGGTTTTATCTGGCCAGTTGAAATGATGCCTGAATGGTTAGTTCTGTTATCACAGCTATTCCCAAGCACACCGGCTATCCAAGGCTTCTTAGCACTTAATCAGATGGGTGCATCTTGGCAAGAAGTGGCGTCTCAATGGACATTACTATGGGGACAGGTTTTATTGTGGGGTTCGTTATTGGCACTTAAGCTCTACCACAAATCCAGCAAAAGCACAGTTGGCAATAGCAATAGTCATCGAACCGTTTAGTTTTATGTGCTAGCGGAAAGTATTCATGCTTCCCGCTCATCAAAAAGCTCTGATAAAGGGCTTTTAATATCCTCAGATCCGAACACACCTTTAGCCTTCGTATGTTTAAACACCTCGAAAACATATCGAATACTCGAACTCTCCTACGTTCCCTCTATGTCCCCCCTATTCCCCTACAGCCCATCACTCTGAATTCTCCTTCACCCGTCCCTAAAACAACTACTGCATATACTTTTCTCAGCCTACAAAGCACCGACTTATTCCCAAATGATGACAAAACCCGAACAATTGTAAATTTATTGTAAAAATTTCTTTGTTGGCATTATTTTTATGTATAGGATTATCAGTAGGACTTGGTAGCCCGAATACCATAGTCTTATTGGTGCACATACCAAAAGGATATCCATACAAAGCAAGATCAGTACTTATATTTATTTCGTTTTTCGACCTAGCTACAGCCGTTTATGTTGCCGTCGAATGAAGTAGATAAACCACTGAGATATACAAATCAAATAGAAAACAAACACAACAGCAACAAACATAATTTATTAAAAAGACAGGGAAAACCATGAAAAACATACGTGAATTATTTTTTGGGTTTATATTATTGTTTAGTTCCAGTGCATTTGCAGAAGAAGGATCATTTAACCAAGCTATCAGCAACTTAAGTCAAAGTGTTGATGGGTTTTTCAACGACTACACAGGATGGTTCGTTGGACTCATATTTAAAAGTGTACCGGTTGGCGAAGCCAACTTCCCTATTATTGTTGGCTGGTTATTACTCGCTGCGTTGATCTTTACTGTTTACTTTGGCTTCGTTCAATTTAAGCGAGTCGGTATGGCTGTAGATATCATTAGAGGCAAGTACACAGACCCTAACTCAATAGAAGACGGCGAAGTTTCCCATTTTCAAGCTTTAGCTACTGCCCTTTCTGGAACCGTCGGGCTTGGTAACATTGCCGGTGTGGGTGCTGCACTTGCGATTGGTGGCCCTGGCGCGACATTCTGGATGATCTTGTGTGGCCTTCTGGGTATGGCTTCTAAGTTCTGTGAGTGTACCTTAGGTGTGAAATACCGAACTATCCTACCTTCAGGTGTTGTTTCGGGTGGTCCAATGTACTACCTAAGCCAAGGTCTGGGTGAAAGAGGTTTAGGCGGACTAGGTAAAGTGCTCGCTATTGGTTTCGCATTAATGTGTATTTTGGGCGCATTGGGCGGCGGTAACATGTTCCAAGCTAACCAAGCACACGCCATGTTAACTTACGCATTTGATGTACCAAGTGAATACGGTGTGATCACTGGCCTTGTACTTGCTTCTTTAGTTTTCTCTGTGATTGTTGGTGGTATGCCTTCTATCGCATCGGTAACGGAAAAAGTTGTTCCTTGGATGGCTGCTCTGTATATCGGTATGGCTCTGATTGTTATCGGTTCTAACCTTGATCAAGTCGGCCCTGCATTCAGCGCAATCTTTACAGGTGCATTTACTGGTGAAGGTGTTGTTGGTGGATTTATTGGTGCGTTAATTCAAGGCTTGAAACGTGCAACGTTCTCGAACGAAGCAGGTGTAGGTTCAGCAGCTATCGCTCACTCAGCGGTTAAAACAAAAGAACCAATCACCGAAGGTCTAGTATCACTATTAGAACCGTTCGTTGATACGGTAATCATTTGTACAATGACCGCATTGGTTATCACTATTGCTGGCTTAAACGTAGGTCCATTCGATGGTTCTGGTTTAACGGGCGTAACGCTGACTGCTGCATCGTTTACTGAAACGGCAGAAGTATTCAAATACACACTCGCTCTCGCGGTAATTATGTTTGCGTTTTCTACCATGATCTCTTGGTCGTACTACGGTCTTAAGGCTTGGACTTACCTATTTGGTGAAGGTAAAACAACGGAACTGATTTTCAAAGTGATGTTCTGTGTGTTTGTTGTTATTGGTGCCACGATTCAATTTGGTGCGGTAATCGACTTCTCTGATGCGGCTATCTTTGCGATGTCTATCTTCAACATTCTTGGTCTGTACTTCTTGATGCCAGTTGTGAAGAAAGAACTGCAATCGTTTGTTGCTCGTGTGAAATCAGGCGAAATCAAAACGTATGAGAAATAACGTTTAGTGGAATGAGGTTTTGCTCTAGTAGCTAACTGCATTCTAAGAAACGACACAGCTCTAAAAACGAAACTGTTCTAAAAATTTTTGTAAGACCCTTTGCTTGAGAAAGCGAGAACAGGACTGCAACTTATCCAAAATCCCTACCAGCTTGGCTTGTGGGGATTTTTTATGTCTGAACGATTAGGCGAATAACTACCTTCAATGCCCTGCTCACTCTTTTCACCCTTTTCACTCTGTTCATCATCGTGTTCAACATCGTGTTCAACATCGACACGACGAACCAACTCTTCTACTTTGATCATCTCTTTTTGCGCTAATGGCGAGCGACAATCATCGAAACAATAAGCTATGGTGCAGTTCTCACAAAGATACTCTGGCATCACTCCATCCCTTGTCGTCAAAGCAGCCAAATGCGAGCTAGCAATCGACTGCGTGTTCATCCTGAACAACACTATTATGCAGCGACTCTGAGCTGAAAATATGTATGCAAAGTCATTTAATAGACAACAAGTAACATATCATTGTGGATATACGTAACTATTCACAAATATCTAAGCAAACAATGAAAACACGCAAATAATCAATAATGAGAAAGCACCGGATCTATGCTCTCGACAAACGCAAAACGCCCACATCACGTGTGTGATGTGGGCGTTTCAATATTTAGTGAAAAACTAACGTTAGGTTGGTAAGCCTTCGGCTTATAGACCCATCTCTTCAGTGAGAGTTTTGATCTGTTTGAGGTCCATGGTGTGGACTTCAATCATTTGTCTTATATCACTCAGTCGAGAGTTAGCGTTATCTTGCTTCTCACACGCGTCAGATTTCGCATCCCATGATGTGCCATCTAAGTAAACATCACACGCTTTCTTAAGAGAACCAAGATTCTGCTCGAGTTGATCTCTTTCTTTCTCAAGTTTTTCAAGTTCTTGAGAAATCTGTAATTCTTTTCGGAAAACTTCACGCGCACGCTCAAACAAAGTCGATTGCATGTCAGCCTGACGATTAAGTTTCTGGTTGTCTTGCTGAGTTTGCTCTAACGTTTGCTTCTGTTCATTTAGCTGTTGCTCTAACGAGTAGTTCGCCTTCTCTAAAACCGAAGACTGCTTCGCTAATTCCTGGAGCTCTTTTTGATGCTCTTCCGTTTGTTTCACTAGAGCGGCTTCTACTTTCGCATCGATTTCGGTATCAACTTTTGCCACTTTAGTTTCAACGGATGTCATCAACTGTGCTCTGCTGTCATGCAGTTCTTGATAACGAGTTTCGAGTACCTGATAAGTGGACTCCCACTTAGAAGCCGTAACTGTAGAACCAATTAAGCCACCCAGTGCTAAACCTATAACCGCAGCAATGCCGATATAGAGCTGACTGCGCTTATCGCGTTCTTCTATAACAACCACTTCATCTTGTTCGCTTTGTCCAGATTGCTGGTTCACTAGCGGGTACTCCCAAAAATTTATTTAACGTTACGCGGTCACTGACACGAATGCCAATACTGATTGTGAAGGCTCAGTTAAACCTATCGCTCAAGCCAGAAGCACTTAAGCTTTACTAACACATTCATCCCACCTGTTTACAGGCAGGCTTAACGAGTTAACTCCGAAATCATCAAGCTGGCAGTATACAAAAGGAAACTGCTAACGATAACTATCACTACCCATTTTTGCAGTTTTTCGTTTGTCCGGTAACGAAATAGTACAAATGCCAAAGCCAATAAAAAAACAATCGCTATTAGTCGAGTCATAACTCCTCCTTGTTTCTCTATTTTATACCATTTAAATAAGCAAGTTACGTCAGAGACTCGTTGTTTGATCATTTAGTTGAACAACATTTGTGCAAACAGATATTTTGTAGCTGACATCACATTTTATATGATCTAGGATACGCCTACAGATTACCTAATTATTTAGGTAATTGTTCCGATGAAGACTGCAGGAGAGTGGTTTTTAACTAAACATTAACATTTAGTTAGATTGACCCGCCGAAGAAGTAAATCTTTCAGGTGCTTTATGCTGGAGAAATCCAGAAAAGTGAGGACTGTCGTTGGAGGAACCTCTGGAGAGAACCGTTAGATCGGTCGCCGAAGGAGCAAGCTTAGTGCCCGTTACTTATCTATAAGTGATTCGCTAAGTGAAACTCTCAGGCAAAAGGACAGAGGAGTGGAAAGCAACAGCCTTAATTAACACAAGAATTCTATCTAGAAATCCGTATGTATTAAGTAGTGCCCCCGATCCCTGAGATCTGCACTGCCTTCCCTCTTCTCCTTAAATTTTTAATTTATTAAGGGGAATCTATGAACCACCTACAAGCTACACTACAAACCATCAACCAATTCGTTTGGGGACCACCACTGCTTATTCTGCTAGTGGGTACAGGTATCTACTTTACTTTTCGCTTAGGCTTACTCCAGTTTAGACACCTCCCAACTGCACTGAAAATGGTGTTCAGCAAAGACAAATCTGGTACGGGTGACGTATCGAGTTTCGCGGCTTTGTGTACTGCACTTTCAGCAACCATTGGTACAGGTAACATCGTTGGTGTAGCGACCGCAATCAAGATTGGTGGCCCTGGTGCCCTATTCTGGATGTGGCTTGCCGCTGTATTTGGTATGGCGACCAAGTACGCAGAATGTCTACTCGCCGTTAAATACCGCAGAACCGATAGCAATGGCGAAATGGTTGGCGGCCCAATGTACTACCTGCAATACGGTGTCGGCTCACGAATCTTAGCGGTAATGTTCGCTGTCTTCGCGCTCGGCGTTGCTTGCTTCGGTATCGGTACCTTCCCACAAGTCAACGCTATCTTGGACGCAACTCAAATCTCATTTGGCGCTTCGCGTGAGATGTCTGCTGTCGTTCTTACGATATTAGTGGCAGTGGTTACCCTTGGTGGTATCCAATCTATCGCTAAAGTGGCAGGGAAAGTTGTTCCTACTATGGCGGTTATGTACGTCGTCGCGTGTTTAAGCGTTCTGATTTCAAATGCCGACCAACTACTGAATGCCATTACCCTTGTTGTGACTTCTGCGTTTACCAACACAGCAGCAACCGGTGGTTTCTTTGGCGCGAGCATCATGCTTGCTATCCAATCAGGTATCGCTCGTGGTGTGTTCTCGAACGAATCTGGCCTAGGTAGCGCACCAATGGCTGCAGCAGCGGCTAAAACAGACTCATGTGTGAAACAAGGACTTGTCTCTATGACAGGTACCTTCTTCGACACCATCATCATCTGTACGATGACAGGTTTGGCGCTTATCTTAACGGGTGCTTGGCAGACTGATCTTTCAGGCGCTGCGATGACCACTCACGCATTCGCTGTTGGTCTGAATGCAGATACCCTTGGCCCTATGTTGGTTTCTGTTGGCTTAATCTTCTTTGCGTTTACAACAATTTTAGGTTGGAACTACTACGGTGAGCGCTGTGTTGTGTTCTTGCTAGGTACCAAAGCTGTATTGCCTTACAAGATCATCTTCATTGCGTTGGTGGCTTCTGGTGCATTCTTAAAGCTCGACATGATCTGGATAATGGCTGATATCGTGAACGGCCTAATGGCAATTCCGAACCTAATCGGGCTTATCTTGCTGCGCCACGTTGTTATCGAAGAAACCAAGCTATTCTTCAAACCGTTGACGTCTTCAAATGATTGTGAAGCAGTTAAAGCGTAAACTGAAGTGATTGAATACCAAGCCCGCATTCAACTGCGGGCTTTTTTATTTTCATCACATAGCGAAACGTCTTAAATTATTATGCAGCACATATGCCCTTATAAACAACAAGAATATTAAATCGACCACTATGCGATTTAATAAAGAAGATAGAAGACTACTAAAAAGAACACTAATAAAACCAACACTTAATTAGATATTACTTATATTTAACAGATTGTGCGTAGGTGTCAGGCGTTTTGTAACAAACATATTAAATTTCTTTTCGTTTCAACGACACAAAAAACCAGAAGAATAAAACATGTGACTTTAATTCATATATTAGTCAGTTTATAGTCATCTACATTGTAGAGAGAATTATAATAAAAATAAAACGTTGGCTATATGATCAGATTCGACCCGATTAAAAACCGTATTTATAACGATGAACGTTCTATTAAAGTAGGATACCGTGAAACTCGGGTCCTGGAGTTATTACATAAAAACTCACCCGATATTGTTAACAAACAAGATATTATTAGCTTCGCTTGGGGAAACGAGTTCATAGGGGATACGTCACTAGCGAAAAGTATAAGTTTACTGCGCCAAGGGTTCGTTAGATTAGGCATCAAAGAAACCCCAATCGTCACCGTTCCTAAGGTGGGCTATCGCCTTATCGATGAGTGCGTGGTAATCGACTCCCCCATCAATAATGCAGCCACAACTCCCCTTGCTGATGCGAGCAACCTGATACCCGTCGGCAATAACGGTATTGCTATCGGTGCAGCTGTTGCAGTCGAACCTAAGCCTAACCCTAAACAAAGTTCGTCGGCTTACTTTCCCACTGCTGAAAACCGAAACAAGTTGTGCTACTTCACCACTGGCTGCTTACTGTTGGCATCAGCGTTATTGGCTTTTGCTAAGGTTAATGAGAGAAACCTCAGCGATATCAAACCCGTTAACCGGCTCAGCGAGCAATGGATAGGTCAAATACAAGTTTTCCAAGCCCCTGAAATGGCGATGACGCCAGAGCTAGAAAGCATTCTCTATCAGTATCAATGTGATTGCGTGGCGTACATTAGCGAAGAAGCGGAATATTCTGAGCTATCTATTCTGAACAAAGCCACACGCCAGTCCGTCAACATCTTTTACACGCCAACCCAACTAGATCAAGTCAGTACCGAACTGGCCCTATTCCTAGAAAGAGGTCAATTATGATGCCAATCGTTGCGCTCATTTCTGCATTCGTTTTATTGGTTGGCATATGGAGTATCCCTTCGCCCCAACCAAAAGAAGAGCATCGCTACCAACATAGCGTGGTGGACCTGATAGTGAATGACAATGTATTACGTACCGACGGATTAACGAAAATAAGTAACAACAAGGTGCTGCACCTGATGTCCGTTCAAGACGACAACATGCCCGACCCACTTGTTCTGCGATTCAGAGGAACAGCCCGTCCTTCTCAATCACTTTTCTTTTCTATTTCTGGCACCATTGACTTAGTCTCTGTGCAAAAAATAAATAAAACAATGAATGACAGCCGATTGGCGCCTTACCTGTTAATCAACAATGACCCATTAACGGTAAAGATTGATATCTTAAGTTCGAATGATTTATTTGCCATCATTAAAACGTGTAATACAGGCCGAACGCAACTTCTGGCCAAACGATAATTAGAGATAGTTTAACCACTAGCAAAAAGTGCCCTATTATCAAGTAGCAAGCTTTTCCGATATTACACATAAAAAACGGATGGTTATTTTCATTATTTTATCAGTAATACAATTATTACAGTCTTCCTTACTTTAAGTGTTTGCATTTTAAAACCGATAGCAAAGCAAAATATTCAAGTTAGATTTTTACTCTTTGTCACTCACTACCTGCCCACCTTAAAACTACGAGTATTGTGAATGGTTATACCTGTTCTTCTAATTAACCATTCATACAAACGCCAAAAATAACGTCAAATAATTTTGACGTCTAAGCCCGAATAATGGGCCTTCATTTTTCTAAAAACGGTTTGAGCCCCATCAAACAATTTACGTTCAGTTGCATACTCTTTCACCGTAAAAACACTAATGACAATACAAGCCATTGAATTAACTGGGTAATTTAATTCAACCCTTTTCAGTATCTATCTATTTATCAACATGAAAAAGTGAACTTGTCTTGTTAACTGCACGGCACACAAAACATTATCAAAATAGAAAAATTACAAATGAGGGAATTGTTAATGATCACAGTAAACAGAAGTCTCTTAGCAACCGCAGTGTTGTCTGTTCTATCAACCGGTGTAAATGCGAAGATTTACCCAGACCAAATAGTGTTTGACCAACTTGGTGAAGATGTCTGTCGCTCTGGTTATCGTCCTATAGACCGTTATGAAGCAGAAGAGCAGAAGAGTACTTTGGTCGCTCGCATGGGCACTTGGCAGATCACCGGGTTAAAAGGAAACTGGGTAATCATGGGGCCGGGTTATCATGGCGAAATTAAGCAATCAAGCAGTGGGTCAACGTTCTGTTACCCAAACAACGACCAATCTGAAATCCCTAACTATTCCGCCAAATCGGTTCAGGAAGGCAGCGAAATCGATGTTCAGTATGAATTAGTGAACAACCGTAACGACTTTGTACGCCCATTAAGCTACTTAGCCCACAACCTAGGTTACGCTTGGGTTGGCGGTAATAACAGTCAGTACGTGGGCGAAGACATGACGATAAAGCGCTCTGGCAACAGTTGGGTAATACAAGGAAATAACAATGGCTCTTGTAGCGGCTATCGCTGTGATGAAAAAACCAAAATCACCGTCGACAATTTTGCCTACACCGTTAACGACGACAACTTTTGGCATGGTGATGTTGTCGAGTCGGATCGTGAACTAGTGAAAACGGTTTACGCGACGGCAAGAAACAACAGCAACATCGCGCAACAAGTGGTGGTAGACCTAAAAGTAGACGAATCAACAAACTGGTCGAAAACGAACAGCTACGGATTCTCACAGAGCGTTCAAACAGAGAACACCTTCAAGTGGCCTTTGGTTGGCGAAACTAAGCTCACCGTTAAGTTCGAGGCTAACCAAAGCTTCGCTGAAACAAATGGCAACTCCACTAGCGAACAAGTAACACTTCAAGCTCGTCCTATGGTTCCTGCGAATTCGGAGCTACCGATTCGAGTTGAGCTGTATCGTTCAAGCATCTCTTACCCGTACCGATTCAACGCCGATATTAGCTACGATGTTGAATTCAACGGCTTCCTTCGTTGGGGTGGCAACGCATGGCATACCCATCCAGATAACCGTCCATACAAGGCTCATACCTTCACCATGGGCCGTGGCAGCAGTGAATCTGCCGACATTCGCTACCAATGGGATCACCGTTACATCCCAGGTGAAACTAAATGGTGGGATTGGGGCTGGGCGATTAAAGAAGCTGGCTTATCAAGCATGCAATACGCGACTGGCGGAAGCTTACGCCCCTTCCACTCTTACGTGTCTGGAGATTTCTACGCTGAATCTCAATTTGCAGGTACTATCGAAATTGGACAAGCAACACCAATTACTAACAATCTACGCAGCAAAAGAAGTACTGATTCCGTCAACGAATCTACTGAGCGCATTGGCGACATCGAAGTTACCACCAACTTTAACGCCGATGAGTTGAGTGACTTAGGTTTCGAAGGTGCTGAGATGAACATTAGCGTCGTTGAATAACTGCGCTGTAGAATAAGATCGGTACAAAGATCTACCAGTAATAAAGCACAAAGCCCACGACACATCGTGGGCTTTCATATATTCATGTTCAACTGAAAACGGTGAACTACACAGGCTCTTCCATCAGAAGCTTAACACCCAGCCCAACCAGCACCATGCCCGTCACGCCTTCCATCCACTTCATAAAACTCGCATTTTTGAGCAAATTTTTAGCCGAGTTAAGCGCGCCAGCCAAACCACATTGCCATACCATCGCAATCATAAAGTGTACCGAAGCCATCAACATAGATTGCAATAAAGGCGAACCTTCAGGGTTTACAAATTGAGGTAAAAAGGCCAGATAGAAAACTGCTGTTTTTGGGTTAAGAACGTTAGACAGAAAGCCTTCACGCAAAGAACGCTTTGCACTGTATGCCTGCTGAGCTTGTTCTCCGACCTTCAAACCGCCACCGTTTTTCATCAATGCTCGCAAACTGCTTAAGCCAAGCCAGATGAGGTAAACCGCACCTACCATCTTAACGGCTTGAAAGAGTTCAGCGGATTGGGCGAGGATTGCAGATATACCCACAGCAGAGAAAAACGCGTGTACATACAAGCCGCTACAAATACCAAAGCTCGTCATACAACCGTCAGCTAAGCCAGAGCGGCTAGTATTGCGAATCACCAAAGCCGTATCTAAGCCCGGCGTTAGCGTTAAAATAGTGATGGCAATTAGAAATGCCTCAAAGTTCAAAATATCCATATCATTGTCATTTTTGTTCAGAGATCTATCATCAATACCGTGTATCTGAACAATTCGCAAGCAACAATTGCCACCAGCTATACAACTCACTGATTTTGTGCACAATAGAACAGTTTGATTTGTTAAGAAATAGTAAATTCAAGGCATCGTACCGCCTCATGCTTTTCTCGCTATATCTTCGACTGCGAAGGTCGGCGTCATTAAAAAGCAAAGCCATAATCAAAGTACACGAGATGAACCTTAACGCTGACGCAGCCCTAAGGATCATTTAAAGAAACCAAATTAAGAGTAGTCAAATGAGCGCATTCAAAAAACTAGTCGAACACTCTCAAAAATGTTCACGCTTTCAACACCTAGCTTCTATTTGTGGTTGGGACCAAGCTTCAATGATGCCAGCAGGTGGTAACCAAGCTCGTAGTGAAGCGATGGCCGAGCTTTCTGTTCATATTCACGGCTTAATGACTCAACCACAGCTTGGCGATTGGATTGCAGACGCTGAAAATGAAGCGCTGAACACTGAGCAACAATCGTCACTTCGTGAAATAAAACGCCAGTGGCAACAAGCAAACCTACTTCCAAAAAAATTGGTTGAAGCGAAATCTCTATCGGGTTCAAAATGTGAACATGCGTGGCGTAGCCAACGCGGTAACAACGACTGGGTTGGATTCGAAAAGAACTGGCGTGAAGTGGTTGAGCTTTCTCGTGAAGAAGCGCAGATTCGCGCAGACGCAGCCAACCTAACGCCTTATGATGCGATGCTGGATATTTATGAACCGGGCACCAGCTCTACTTCACTTGATACCCTATTTGCAGACGTTAAAACTTGGCTTCCAGGTTTAATTGATGAAGTGATCGAAAAACAATCGAGCGAGCAATTTAACGCACCATCAGGTATCTATTCGACCGAGAAACAGAAAGCACTGGGTTTAGAAGTCATGAAGCTGCTTCAGTTCGATTTTGAACACGGCCGATTGGATGAAAGTGTTCACCCATTCTGTGGCGGCGTCCCTTCAGACGTGCGTATCACAACACGCTATGACGAAGCGGAATTCGTTCAAAGCTTAATGGGTATTGTGCATGAAACAGGCCACGCACGTTACGAACAAGGCTTACCAAAACACCTAGCAGGACAACCAGCGGGGGAAGCTCGTTCTATGGGCATTCATGAATCTCAATCTTTATTCTTCGAGATGCAAGTCGGCCGCAGCGACCCGTTCATTGGACACTTAGCGAACTTGGCTGGTCAGCAATTCTCAGGCTCAGAATTTGAGAAAGAAAACTTCCAGAAGATCTACACGCGCGTGAAGAAAGACTTCATCCGTGTCGATGCTGATGAACTCACCTACCCTGTACACGTTATCCTGCGTTACGAGATTGAGCGTGACTTGATCAACGGCAAGATCAAACACACTGACGTGCCAGAGTTATGGAATACCAAGATGCAGTCTTACCTTGGTTTAAGCACTCAAGGCAACTTCACTAACGGCTGTATGCAAGACATCCACTGGACAGACGGCGCATTTGGTTACTTCCCATCGTACACATTAGGTGCGATGTATGCGGCGCAGTTCATGGCTTCAATGAAGAAAACGGTAGATATAAACTCTGTGATTGAAAGCGGTGACCTATCCCCTATCTTCACTTGGTTAGAATCAAACATTTGGAGCAAAGGCAGCCTGCTGACCACTGATGACTTGGTGAAAGGTGCAACGGGCGAAACCTTGAATGCGCAATACTTCAAAGACCATTTGAGAAGTCGTTATCTGTAGATAAAACGCCCAACTACATTGAAGGTTTCTACTTGCAGAGCTTGCTGTGTAAGTAGAACCAAGCTGAAAAAAGCATAGTACAAGTATTGTAAGTCAAAAGTCACAATTATGGCTGAAGGGTAGCTTTGGTTCTAACTAGAAAAGGGGCACTTCTGAGTTACGAAGTGCCATCTGTGAAGGTTCTGGACATTTCCGAGTTGCGTTTTATCTAATTTAGTAAGTCATGAATTAACAGAAGTAGGGCAACTCGCTTAGTCGAATGTCCAGTATCACTGGTGCAGATCAGTTATCATATTTTAAGTAAATCACTCTAGAAAGGAAGCGAAACCTATGAATTTTAGTTTTGAACAACTTCTCGCGTTCGTGACCGTTTATGAACAACTCTCGTTTAGCAAAGCCGCGGTCAAACTCAATAAGCACCGAACTACGATAGGGCAGGTGATTACCAACCTTGAAGACCAACTAGCGGTCAGTTTGTTTGAACGAGTGGGGCGTTCGGTAGAGCCAACTGAAGATGGTCACCTTCTTTATCACAATGCTAAATTAACCATCGAGCAAGCGCGTACTTTCGATAAATTGGCGCTAAGCCTCTCTTATGGTGGATTAGAAAGCGTCAACATCGCTTATTCTAGTGTGATTCCTCATCGCGCTTTGGTTGAAATCCGCCAGCAATTTCTTCGCGATTTTCCGCTAATGCGCGTGAACTTTTTTGTTAGGAATAAACAGGACATCAAAAGAGGCATAGATAGTGGCGAATACCATTTTGGTATCGTCAATGTGCATGACCGTCAGGCGATGTATAGCTTTGATGCTACTTTCCTTGGGCATTTCGAATTTCTCCCTTTTGTTCAAAAAGGTGGAGATCTATCTAGGTTGGAGAAAAGTGCAGTCTTGGTGGCTCTGAAAAACAGCAAACAATTTGTCTTACGATCTTTTATTGAAGAAGGTATGTCAGAGAAGATTATTTACAGCTCAGACAATGAAGCAATCGATCAACTTGCCCTAGTGATAAAGATGGTCGAAGCGGGGTTGGGTTGGGCGTTACTGCCTAAAACCTTTTCTAATACTGAGTTTGCCAATCATGCTATTGAGCCAGTTGAAGCCGATGAGATGCTAGAGGGCTTCAAGTTTGGCTTCGCGCTTTGGTGTCCACATTCCAAACAAATTGTTGATATTAAAAAGTCGTTAATCACCGTGATAAACAATTATCGCAAGCGATTTGAAGATGGTCTCCGTCGTTAACTCATAGACTCATCCAATTTTTTAACAAGGTTCAATTAGAGCCTTGTTTTCGTTTCAGTTAACTTTAAGTTCGAGTTTTGATGGATTACACCCTTTATATAGGAGTGTGAGGTATCAAGCTGACTATCTCTTCAGTCATGTCACTTTCCCTGTACCTTTAAATAATATAAAAGATATCATACAGTTTGTTGTGATTTTACCCCCAGCCCGTGAAGATAAAGTGACTAAATGGTTGATGTGATACATAGCAATTGTTCACAACTAAAGTTCATAAGGATGGATGACTTTTAGTAGGGAAAATGTTCGCATCCTAAACGATGTAGAGTATTCAATCTAAGTGATTTTGGGGCAGATCTGAGCTAGCAGGCACTTTGCAAGAAAAGCGCCACGAGTAAAACTTCAGGCTTATGAAGCCTCTGGACATTTCCGTTTTAGCAAGATTGCCAATTAAGCAAAGCATGAATTAAAAGGATAGAAAAAGTCGCTTACGTGATTGTCAGGGATCATTAGACCACTACAACTTCAATTGTCAGTTATAACTAAAACGGCACCTAGCCTTTGAGCAAAAAACCCTATATAACTCATCCCCACCTTCATGCTCTCTTACTCGAAAGAAAAAAATACTCTTCCCTCCCTCCTCATACGCGAGAGCTAGCTCAGCATCATCTCTTATCAAACCTTCAGCTACTAAGTGAACTTCTAATGCATCGAGTGCTTTTTCTTCTAAGGCTTTATCGTGAATTGGTTTAAAACCTCCAAATGAAAGGGAAGAAAAAAAAAGAGCAAAAACAAAAAAAACAATTCGCATAACTATTCCTTTTTTATTAGTTCAATACTAATTCCAGTTTAGTAAGAAATTAAGATTGTCGCAGCAGTGAAACTAAATAGATAGCTCTCGTTTCATGCAATTAATGTCGGAGTTCATCATTCTTATTATGGTAAATGGGTAAATTAGCTACCAAAAACAACCCTCAGACCGCCTCAAACGCTCTCAGCGAGGATTTTGGGCTTGTTCAAGGCTATGCTCATACTACCTTGTATGTGTGTGACTCTTTCAGTGCGATTTACAGAGCAAAAACTAGCGAATTCGTTTGAGTCAAGAACTGTACTCTGCCCCCACTTTTCGTACTTTGTGAGTTAAGTCGCCCCGTTAGCAAGAATTTGGACAGCCGCAACTACCTTAAAATGCAGGTCACATTCTCCACTGGACGGACGGCGCATTCGGTTACTTCCCACCTTACACATTAGGTGCGATGTACGCGGCTCAGTTCATGGCTTCAATGAAGAAAACAGTGGATGTGAACTCAGTGATTGAAAGCGGTGACCTATCCCCTATCTTCAATTGGTTAGAATCGAACATTTAGAGCAAAGGCAGCCTGCTTACTACTGATGATTTGGTGAAAGGCGCAACCGGTGAAACCTTGAATGCGCAATACTTCAAAGACCACCTAAGAAGCCGTTACCTTTAATGGAAAAAATTGATAGAGGCTGATCAGTTTATTGATTCAGCCTTTTTAATCACATTTTCAAAACATACTTAGGTTGATTCGAAGGCTTTATCCCTTCATCGAACTTAACAATCACGGAATATCCTGGTACCTGCTAGCACGAAATTGGACAAAAACGCGTTAAACTCAAAACTCTAATTCACTTAACTAATATTAGAAAAAGTATCTTGAAACCTTAAAGCTGAGAGGTTGATACGGCGACGTTGAACAATGAGTCTTAGATCTCTAATCAGTCACGTTAGTATGGGTGAAGCCTGAAAGTGATAGACTTAGAAAGCGTATTAATAATAACCAACAAAAGTCTGGTGAGTGTGTTACCTTGGTTGTTATCCCTACCGCTTAGTGGGGACTTCTTTTCTTTTCCGAACTCGCACCTCGGCACTCCTTAGTTGCCCTCCTAAGCCTCACCGCAGGCTTTAATTATGTCCATTTCAACTCAAAAGTTAAGAAACATCTTCAAACTCACTAGAATTGAAAATGTAGAAATCAACAACGACGTACCCCATTTCGCACCTTGGTTACCACTTGCTCAAAAAGTAAAACCTGTAATCCCTTCTGCGATTGTATATTGCGAAGGTAATTTTGGTAAAATTGATGGTAAAACCGCTAATGGGTTAGTGAGACATTCGTTAAGCTATCGTATTCTATCGGTTATTGATAGTGAGTCTGCTGGCTTAGATGCTGGTGAAGTTCTTGATAACAAAGCCAATGGAATACCGATCCTTGCTAATGCTGAAGAAGCTATCATTCACGCAGAAAGCATTCCTGATTACT
>NZ_JBFSTZ010000019.1:0-119432 GCF_041467155.1 Vibrio sp. 10N.247.310.23
GCCTTACCCATGTTGTCACCGCTCTAACCATCATAAAGGATCAGATCGCAGGACTCGAAAAAGGTTCAATTGATTTAGGCAACAACGCCCCCAATAACGGGTACAAAGCGTGATCAGATCGAACTCGGTGGAGTCATAAGAACGACAACCGGTGGACATGGTACGTACTTATTCCCGTATGAAGGCCCCGTTGATGAAAATGGCCTACCGGGTATGCCAGGCGGAAATATGTCAGATGTACGTGAAGCCGTGACAACCCAACAGTTAGCTGTTGCTTCGATGGTGATGACTGACGGTTCGCTTGTTGTCATTAATAACGAAGATCATATCGAAACAGAGGTGCCTCAAAATGAAGAATAAACTTTTTTGGGCACTGCAGTTGCTCTTGTTCCTTGCCTGATTAACGCGGCCGGTTTTCAACTTAACGCACAGTCCGTAACAGGGTTAGGTCGTGCATTCGCGGGTGATGCTGTTATGGCCGATAGTGCGGCAATTGTGGCTAAGAACAGCGCTGCGATGGCTTACATCGAGCAACCAACACTTTCTGTAGGTGCTATCTATGTCGATAGTGGTATTGATGTGTCTAATGTTAGCTACACGCCAATGATTGGTGATACTGAAATGTTGGATGACCAATCATTAGACGCAGGGACATTAGTTCCAAACATTCATTATGTTCATTCTATCGAAGATTCGAAGTTCACATTAGGTGTAACGGTTCACTCCAATCTCGGTACTGACGTTGAATTTGATAACTCGTTCGAAGCTGATGAGTTTGGAGGAAAAACGGCGCTTTCCAGTATCAATGTGGGTTTCGCTGTGGCTTACGAGTTGTCTAAAAAAATCAATTTGGGCATAGGGCTAGATGTTATTTACGGTGAGGGCGAAATATACCGCCAAAACTTGTTAAACGTAGATGCAGACGGTTTCGTTTTGGGGGCTAACGTTGGTGCGACTTACCAAGTCAATGAACATAACAAGTTTGGTATTAGTTACCGTTACAGCCCAGATATCGAAGTGGAAGGTGACATTACCAAAGGCGGCGTTCCTGCCGACAAGATGAACGTACCTCTACCAGACACTCTAGAGTTTTCCGGTTGGCACCAGCTCAACGAACAGTGGGCTTTCCATTACAGCTTGCAGTGGGTGAACTGGTCTGAATTTGACTCGCTAACATCTGACTCTTATGACGACTCTATTAAAGAGTATCAATGGAAAGATGCAGGACATGTTTCTGTCGGTGGTACGTACACCATGTCAAAAGAGGTCGTTCTAAGAGCGGGTTACATGTACGACATTTCCCCGACTGACGAACTCACATCGCTCTCTATTCCTGATGTTAACCGTCACTGGCTCACGGTCGGAGGGACATATAACTTCACCAATGCCAGTTCTGTGGACGTTGGAGTCGGATTTATCATCGGAGAATCACAAGATATTGACGAAAACCTGACGACGATTCCAGGAACGAGTTCCAATATAACTGCTGATGTGACTGCCGATGCTCTTTTGCTTGGTGTTCAATATCAGCATCGTTTTTAACTTTTACTTTGGAGTTCAGAACGTAAAAATTTAGGAATCATATAAAAATTGCAGGGCTCGACAGTGAGTTGAGCCCTTTTCTCATTATTAGCTGTTTTAGCATTATTTAAATAGCTGGAAGCTCATTAAGTAAGAAATAGCTGCTTAGAAAAACGTTTTAATTCAGACGAATTCAACGGTTATGGTTATTAAAAATGAAATTTACAAAGCTTAGCAAAACAATCTGTTTGGCACTGTTTGCCTTACATATCTCTCCATCGTTTGCCCAAGATTCAAACTTGATTCCTGTGACTATCGAAAAAGCGCACAAACAAGCATTCACATCTTCAATCAACGAGGTTGGCAAAATCAGGGCAACGGATTCTGCTGCATTGACATTCAGTGCCTCCGACAAAATTCTCAACATCCATTTCAAAGATGGAGATTCAGTTAAAAAAGGCGAGTTGATCGCTCAATTGGACAATACCAAAGCGAAAGCCGATCTAGACAAAGCAAGAAGCTCTCTAGCGTTAGCAAAGTCGAAATTAAAGCGAGTACAAGAATTACTAAAGAAACAGCCCGACTCTATGTCTCAACAAGATGTGGAAGAACTGGGAGAGCAGGCGAATTTAGCAGCAGCGGATTACCGACAGAAAGAAGCGCTGATGAATGACTATTTATTGGTAGCGCCATTTGATGGGCAGTTAACTAATTTTACCCACTCAGTGGGCAGTAAGATTGATGGCGCAACCGCGTTGGTGAGTTTGATTAAACTCGATCCTGTCGAAGTTCAGTATTCGATTGGACAATCGGATTTAGGCAACGCAAAACTTGGGCAGAATGTCTCTATCCAAGTTGATGCTTTTGTCGATGAAGCGTTTTCTGGTGTGGTGGATTACATTGCGCCCGCGGTTGATGAGAGT
Source organism: Vibrio sp. 10N.247.310.23 (assembly GCF_041467155.1). NCBI lineage: Bacteria > Pseudomonadati > Pseudomonadota > Gammaproteobacteria > Vibrionales > Vibrionaceae > Vibrio > Vibrio sp. 10N.247.310.23. The sequence continues at coordinate 2,445 of NZ_JBFSTZ010000019.1, forward strand.
TCAGGTCGCGTAGAAGTACACGCGCACGTGACCAATCCAGATCATCGCTTAGTTCCGGGCATGTTTGCCAAAGTAAGCCAAATGACGAGCGAAGACACGACTCAAATGGTGGTTTCCCAAAATTCCGTTCAAGCAAAAAATGCACAACGTTTTGTATGGATTGTGAATGGCGAAAAAATCGAGCAACGCATTGTTGAATTAGGCGTGAACACTAACGATGGGTACGTCGTTGTAGAAAGCGGGTTGAAACTGGGTGATCAGGTCGTAGTGACGGGACAACAGAACCTAAAGAAAGCGTCTCTAGTTAAGGTAATGAACCCTAATGCGGAGCAGAAAACGGTTGAGTTAATAACGGAGCCGGTAGATAAAGTGGTCACTAAGCAGACCGTTCAGCACGAGGTAGAAAAGACCGAAACACAGATTGATGAAGCACATCCGGTTGAGCCTTCGGTTGATTGGACGGAAGCAACAAAAGGTGTAGATGAAGCGATCAATGAAAATAGCGAGCAAGCAGAGACTAGCGCGACTGTTGAGCCGTTATCGAGCGAAACCCACAGCAAGGAAGCCGTAACAAAGGAGAATCTGAATGAAGCTTCCTGAGATTTGTATCAAGCACCCTGTGTTTGCGTCTGTTCTGAGTATCACCATTGTTTTGCTTGGACTTTTGTCGTTTCAAAAGCTCTCAATCCAATACTTTCCTGAACATAAAACACCTTCAGCAACGGTCACTGCTGCGATCAATGGTGCCAGTGCTGAGTTCATGTCGCGCAATGTGGCAGATAAACTGATCACGGCGGCAACGGGCTTAGACAGCGTGAAAACCATGACGACCGACTGTCAGGAAGGAACGTGTAATCTAAAAATCATCTTTGAAGATGACATTAATGACGTCGAATACACGAGCTTGATGAACAATCTGCGTAGCAGTGTTGAAGCGATTGGTGATTTCCCTCCTAGTATGACGGATAAGCCAACGGTAACGGATGACTCTTCTGATACCAGCATGCCGAGTAACATCATCACGTTTGTGAATACCGGCAAGATGTCTAAGCAAGACATGTATGACTACATTAGCCAGCAAGTCGTGCCCCAGTTTAAGCACATACAAGGTGTGGGTGGGATTTGGGGGCCGTATGGTGGCAGTGAAAAAGCGGTTCGTGTGTGGTTACAACCAGATCGAATGATGGCGCTCAATATGAGTGCATCCGATGTGGTTGGAACATTAAGCTCATACAATGCGACATTTACCGCGGGTACTATCAAAGGTCAGGTGCGAGATTTCTCCATTAACCCAGTCAACCAAGTGACCAGTGTTGATGATGTGCGAGATTTGGTGGTTCGTGTCGATAACGGCAAAATCATTCGTATTGGCGATATTGCTGAAGTAAAAATGGGTGAGGAGAGCCTTACACCGAGTATTCTTCGTGTTGACGACAACTTAGCTATGTCGATTCAGGTACTGCCACTGAAAAGTGAAAACCCAGTGACGGTTGCCAATAAGGTTAAGAAGCAAATAGACGTGATTCAACCTCAGTTGCCTGAAGGCATTGAGATGAAGATGGTCTACAACCAAGCTGATTTTATTAAAACTGCAATTGACGAAGGCTTCATGACTTTAGTTGAAGCGATTGTTCTGGTTTCAGCCGTTGTCGTGTTGTTCCTTGGTTCAGTTCGTGTGGCGTCTATTCCTATTATCACCATTCCTGTGTGCGTAATAGGCGTATTTGCCGTCATGCATTTACTTGGATTTAGCATCAACGTACTGACGATTCTCGCTATCATTCTCGCCATTGGTTTGGTGGTTGATGATGCGATTGTTGTGGCTGAAAACTGCTACCGTCATATCGAAGAGGGTGAAACGCCGTTCAATGCTGCAATTAAAGGGTGTCGAGAGATCGTATTTCCAGTGATTGCGATGACGCTGACTTTGGCCGTTGTTTACTTACCAATTGGCTTGATGGCAGGCCTAACCGCCGATCTATTCAGGCAGTTCGCGTTCACGCTTGCAGCAGCGGTGATCATCTCTGGGTTTGTGGCGTTAACGCTCTCACCAATGATGAGTGCTTACTTAATGAAGCCAGTATCAACCCCGGCGAAGTGGTATCAAAAAGTTGATGCGAAACTGAATGTGTTATCGGATTTATACACGAAAGAGTTAGGCAAATGGTTTGATCGTAAGGCTCTGATGAGTGGTATTGCTTTAGTGCTGATCGCTTTATCGGCCTTAGCGGTTTGGACAATGCCTCAAGTGTTGCTTCCAACGGAAGATACTGGTTTTGTTGAGGTCACTTCAACGCCTCCTACAGGAGTCGGACGTCAGTATCACCTAGACAACAACGAGCAACTCAACAGTGTGTTCAAAGGTGATAATTCAGTAGAAGCGAATTTATCTTACATCGAAGGGACTCCGACCAATCACGTTTTATTGAAATCATGGGGCGAGCGTGACCAGTCAGCTGATGAGTTGGTGAACGAGTTTATCGCTAAAGCGCAAAGTTCGGTCTCTGCTTATGGCATGTCTTTCAAGGTTCGCTCGGCTGATAACTTGAACATTGCCACTAATATGATCCTAGAGTTAACGACGGTTAACCGTGATACCACCGTATTGTCGGAAACGGCGAATGAGGTGGTGGAGGCGCTTGAGAGTTATGAGGGCGTGACCAACATTAAAAATTCGATGTTGCGTGACCAATTGCGTTATGACTTGTCGATTGACCGCAATGCTATCGTATTGTCTGGTGTGGATTACAGTAATGTCACCAATGCGCTATCTACTTTCTTAGGATCAGTGAAAGCGGCAGATCTACAAGCGGATGATGGCTATACGTACCCAATTCAAGTTCAAGTAAATCTTAGTGATCTTGGCGATTTCAAGGTGCTCGATAAGCTGTACGTGGATTCACAGTCGGGTCAAAGGCTTCCTTTATCTCAGTTTGTATCAATCAAGCAAGTGACATCGGAATCTAATTTCAAGACGTTCATGGGTAAAGACAGTGCTGAAATCACCGCGGACTTGATGCCCGGATATACGGCGAGCGACGTGAAGGCATACATTGATGACACGGTACCAAGTCTGTTGAAACCTGCTCAGAGCTACGAGTTCAATGGCGTAGTTAAAGACCTGGTTGATTCAACCGCGGGCGCACAAGTGCTGTTCGTATTGGCGTTGATTTTCATCTTCTTGATCTTGGCGGCGCAGTTTGAAAGCTTTGTTGACCCAATGATCATCTTGCTAACGGTTCCATTGTGTATTGTGGGCGCGATTTTGACGCTTTCGGTATTTGGTCAAAGCCTCAATATTTACTCGAAGATAGGATTGCTGACACTGGTTGGTCTCGTGACCAAACACGGTATTTTGCTGGTGGAGTTTGCCAACGAGAAACGCAAATCTGGCGCGAGTGCGAAAGAAGCGGCGATCAGCAGTGCACGTTCAAGGTTACGTCCAATCTTGATGACCTCACTGACGATGATCCTCGGTTCATTGCCATTGGCACTGGCGGATGGCCCGGGTTCCTTAGGTCGAATCAATATTGGTTTGGTTCTGGTCGGTGGCTTGTCTGTCGGAACTTTTTTCTCATTGTTCTTAGTGCCAGTCGCGTATGTCGGTATGGCGAACCTAAAGCAAATGGATTTGTTGACTCGATTGAGAACGAAACCAGCGTAGCGAGATGTTTTAGGTTTAGCTAGATACTTCAAGGCCCTCATTGTGAGGGCCTTTTGCTGTTGTGGGCTAGATTAAGTGAGGAGAGCGGTTAGAAGTCGTAGTTTAGATTCATTGAGCTGTAGATTTCGGCGTTACTTTGGTCTGATGCGACAGTGGTGTTGTAGATGTATTCGGTATCAAAAGTCAGCGCCAAATTGCCCATCAATATGTTCTTTAGATAGCCTTTGAGGTTGTAATTGGTGTTCTCTTCACCGTAAGCCATGTTAGCCGTTGCCCACATAGAAAACGTTTCTGTGATCGTCAGAGAGCCATCAACACTGGCATTCACGATTAGTTCATAGTTCTCTTTGTTCGGGAACTCTTCATCGGAGGATTGCCGTTGACTGATTCGGTAACCCGGACCAGCAGAGCCTTGAAGTTTGATTCTTTCAGTATCATAAAAGTGGCGACCCAATCCTGTAGCCGTTATAAATTGCTTACGATAAGTACCAAAGTGGTCGTGTTCAAAACGTGTTGTTGCGACCAAATAGGTGACTTCGTTCAAGTCATAGCTGATGCCATAGTTGGTGGTATAGCGATTGGTGCCGTCTTCATCGTTTTCAGCATCGGTATAGTAGGTATCAAACTGAACTCGTTGGCCCCAGTTCTCTTTTTGTATCCAACAGAGATTCCAGAGTTGATCGACAAAGATGAACTGGTGTTTTGCGAGTAGATAAACCCGAGCTTGGTCAGGGGCGTAAAAGGGGATTCTTCAGTTTCTTCTTATACCTCAGAAGCTTCGCTTAATACAACGTCGTCCTCGAGTACTACTTCTTCAACCTCTTCTCCAAATACGGGCATAGAGAACGCGATGAGAAATAGAGGCAGCTTTGCTAGGGAGCGTGTGTATAAAACTGTGTTTGTTAATGGGCGCGTTGTTTGCGAGATAGCGTGTGTCGACATAATGGTTTGGTATATAAAATGATAGAACACGACGAACGCAAGGTTAGTCGTGAAGAGTCGCCAATGATTGAATCGAAAAAGCTAGTGAGTTACGACGCCATAGGTAAAGGCGAAAAAATCGTTTTTATCGCTGAGAACCCGCTACCTCGATGAGGATTGAAATCTTCAATGTGGACAAAGAATTCAAGTATCTCAGAAGGTTTATCGTCTTCGATTAATAAGAACTCGAGTAGCCCTTGTTCGACATGCCATGAAACTATGGTCTCGCTTGATTGATCTGCTGAAATCTGTTCAACATTGATCACAACGCTCGTCTCGGGTAAGACATTGAAAGCATCTTGCGCACATTTGAGAATACAGCTGGAGACATACTCTCGATATAAAGCATTGCTTTCAGAAAGAGACATCGTTTCAAGCTTCACTTCACCTTGGCACATTACCTTTTTTTCTTTAGGGATCACGTTGTGCTTATTAACCTGAATATTGATTTCTAGCAGGTGACCATTCTTATAAGTATTGAAGTTATGGTTAATCAGCTTAGTGTCGGCTACCGCGGCGTTAATAGAGTTCTGCTGAGCTTCGGAAAGGGCAGAAAGCTTTGCTTCGCTATCGTTGTTTAAAATACCTTTCGATAATTGATTGCCCTTGGCCCAGTAGCTGTAGCTTTGAACCCAATGCACAAACTCTGTCTTGTATTGCTCGATGTCCTGTTCGGCGGCACGCTCAATATTGTTGGTGAGGGTGTACAATTTCGACTTGTTGCCTAGCAGCATATCTAGCCAGCTAGGCTTGTACTCATCGAGTGCTTCCATGGCTTTGACTTTATGATCGAATCGAACTGTTGGCATTACCGGAGCAGGCTCCATCGCAATCGACTCCCAATTCATTTTTGGGGCCGGAATGGTATGCACGGATTGGATTAAGTATAGGTGCTGATTGAATAAGTTCACTTCACTTACAGCGTCCTCAAGTTGTTTGGTATTCATCTACATTCCTGTCGACTGTTGTTCTTGTAATTTGGCGCTTAGTTTATGGTCAAAGCGCGCGAACAGTATTTAAATGAATGTGAATGATCTTTCGTGAGGTTACTTGATATTGGTTTAGGAATATTTCGACTGTGGAGAGATTAGCTTCTGTTTATGAGGGAGGAAGCGGCACATCGAGCCTGGCACAAAATGAACTCGAAACAACATGACAGGCAAGAAAAGCGAAACCCTGCGTTGAAAGCAGGGTTTTTATTGAATCAGTACTGAGTGACTGGTTAGGCAATGTGCGTCATTTTGTTAATCACAAAGGTTTCAATACAGTTTTCAGTCGCAGCCATGTACTCGGCGATGTGTTGGCTCGCTAAGTGTTTCTCTAGATGAGCTTCAGAATCCCAGTTCTCATGAAAAACGAAGTGAGCAGGGTTACTGTTATCTTGATGGAGGTCGTAGTTGATACAGCCTTCTTCGGAGCGGGTTTTATCGATCAATTTAATCATCTCTGATTTAACTAGCTCAGTTTTATCTTCTTTAGAGACGATCGTTGCAATAATGGTTAGCTTAGTCATTGTGAATTCCTAGGGCAATAAATCTCTGGGTCCGGGTAATATAAGTATCTATAAACCAAAGAAAAAGATACGATCTATCCAATGACTATGGCTGTTTGTGTCCATAATTCTCTTTGTAATCGCGAGATTTTTAATGAATTACGCTCATAAGAAAGCCCGACACTAAGCCGGGCATTTTAAAAAGTGAATGAATTAGTTACTGAAATCAGCCTTTACCCAGATCATGCGGTGGTCAGATGAAACATCTTTACCGTTACCATAATCACCAATTCGTGAGTCATTGAATAGCTTGCGTCCTTCTTCATAAGAAGCGGCCCAGTAAACACCAGAATCAACGATGTTAAGTGTTGCTGAAGGCAGTGCGTAATCTACAGCAAGTCCAAATGTTGAAGTGATACGGTTCGGTTGTGGGTGAGACGATGATTTATCTACCGCATGTTCAGCTGCGCCATAACTTGTTGGATACAAGCTGCCATTGGTGACGTCTTGGTTAACTAACGAGTCGTTATGCAAATCTTGCATTACAGAGCTAATGCCGTCGCCATCAACAGGATCTAGGTTTTGGTCACCCATCATAACAAAGTGCTTGCCTTGCTCTAGGCCACCTGTTTTTCCAGTGTCATCATAGATGAACGACTTGTTTTGGATGTATTGGTGCCAGAAGTCGACTTCCGCTGCGTTTTGCTCAATGTTCTTACCCACATCAAAAGCTGGAGGAGTAGGGTGTGACATCAACAAGTGAACGGTTTCTGTCCCGTTTTTAGTTGGAATTAGGATCGGCGCGTCAACGTGGTTTTTTGACGATAGACGAACTTCTTCCCATTCAGCTGCTGTGTACCACTCGTCGCCACAGTTCATGCCGACAGGGAACTTACTAGGATCATCACAAACTGTGATTGTTGGGATGGTTGCACCTTCAAGATCTTTCCATTTAAATTCTTGGAATGTGCGAGTGTTGGCCGTGTCTATCTCATATTTAGACATTAGAGCAAACGCATACTGACCATGGTAGAAACCGAAGCCCCACGCATCACCGGGAAGTGTTCCAAAATTACCGTCATTGTCTAAATCAAAACCAAATTCGTTCAACAAACCTGTATTGGTCGAGTAGCTTTCAAAATATGGATATGAAATTGGTTCTAGGTTCGCGTCGCCACCTGCACCTTCGATACTTTGAGCAACAGAAAGGTAGTTCTTCTGGAAGCCTTCGAGCGCTGATTTGTCGGTACCAGTACCATTATTGTTAAATTCAGCCATCATCAGCACATCAGGTCGATTCTTTTGAATCACGGCAGCGACGTTGCGGATCTGGATAACCTTGGCAGCTGTTACTTTGTCAGCGTCATCAATCGTGTTATCCAAATAGTCGGTTACTAGTTTTGTTTGAGCGCTTGGTTCAATCTGCATTTCTGTTACAAGGTCTTCGAAGGTGGCACGATCAAAAGACAAGTTATAAGTCGCGATCTTTACTTCTTCAGGTTGAACGTAATCTGTGTCACTGCTGCAACCAATCAAAAGTGCAGAAGAGATGGCGAAAGCGATAGATGTTTTTAACAATTTCATAAAGTGGGTCCGCTAAATGCTGAAAGAAATTTGGGACGCGCATGTTATGAGATGGATATCATTCTGTAAGTGATTCTTGTCACAGGCAAGGCTCTGAAGTGATATCTTGTTGCATTGAAAATGTGACATTTGGAACTAGTGTCTGTAATTAGAATAAAGACTTAAAATTCATAAATTTAATTAGAACTGTGAATTAAAAAAGCCCTCATAGCAATATGAGGGCTTTTGAATAAGAATCAAACTGTGTTGTTACTGGGGTGTTAAGCGTACTGTTTTAGCTTAAGCGTATTGCTCAACCGTCATTGCCCAATTTTTCTTCTGTTGTTCGAAATTCATTTTGATTTGCTGATAACGAACCTTAAGAACAGAGTGTTCGTACTTCTTCACAACGTCTTCGCGCTTGCTTTCAAGTAGCTGTTTTTTAACTTCGTAATATTCGTTCATGTTTGATACTAGAGCATCAAACTCTTGTTGAAGCTTCTCTGCGATTTGTTGCTTGTCGGCACGATGCATGATTTTTTGCTGGGTGCGTTTAAGTAACATTGACGCTTCAGCTTTCTCAATACGAGCTTGAGGGGTTTTCTTAAGCTTACTTGCCAGTCCCATCAACGAAGCACTCTTAATCAACCATTTTGTTGGATCGTATTGCCACCAGTAGATGCCGTTACGGTAGTCGTTCTCAAAGATGTGGTGGAAGTTGTGGTAGCCTTCGCCGAAAGTGAGTACTGCTAACACACCGTTATCACGCGCTGTGTTTTTGTCAGTAAAAGGTTGGCTACCCCAGATGTGAGCAAGAGAGTTAATAAAGAATGTTGTGTGGTGGTTAAGTACCAAACGAACTGCACCTACGATTAACAACATGCCAATCACGTCACCGTAAATCACGCCTAAAGCGATAGGAACACCGAAATTCATTAGTAATGCTAACAGAACATAGTGCTTGTGCTGCCACATAACAATCTTATCTTTTTTAAGGTCACGGCAGTTTTCGTAGTTTTCGTACATTGAGGTGCTGTAATTACGAATCATCCAGCCAATGTGTGAGTACCAAAATCCACGTTTTGCAGAGTATGGGTCTTTGTCGTTGTTATCGACATGCTTGTGGTGAACACGGTGATCAGAAGACCAGTGTAGCGCGCTGTTCTGCAGGGCAAATGCACCACCTAATGCAAACAGGAATCTTAGGCTTGAATGCGCTTCAAACGCTTTATGTGACCATAAGCGGTGATAACCTGTCGTGATTGAAAGGTTACAGAACGTAAAGCAGATTGCTAGCCATATCCAGTGCTCCATGCCATAGCCAAAAAAGTAGCCATAAACGGGAGCCGCTACAACAGCAAGCAGCATACTAAAAGAGAACACAAAAATATTGAGCCAGATTAATGGCGGCTTTTTTGTAGATTGTTTGTCGGCACTATTCATTAGCAAATTTCCATTGGGCTTACATCTGTGCGCTAGAATATCAGCGTACACGTGTAAGTCAATATTGAAAGTGTAAACGTGTATTAGTATGTTTTGCTTAAATATTGTATAAAGGTAGTGTGAAATGTAGTAGCAAGTCATAAATGGAAGTACTAAGGGCTAATAAATGGAAATTAAGGTAGCTGAATATAAAGATTATGAGCGGATTGCCCAATTACACGCGGATAGCTGGAAGCTATATTACCGTGGCATTCTTGCTGATGATTACCTAGAACATGATGTTTTGGAGGACAGATCTGTTATTTGGCAGACTCGTTTGATTAATCCTCCTTTCAACCAACATGTTTTATTGCTTGAGGAAGGCGGTTTACTGGTTGGTTTTGTCTGCGCGTTCGGTAATCACAACTTTGAGCGTGGTACGTTCATCGATGCGTTACATGTAGATAATAATTATCGTGGACGAGGTGTAGGCAAGCGTCTGTTGTCTGAATTGTCGAAGTGGTTGCAGCAATACTATTCGGACTCAGGGCTTTACCTAGAGGTGATGTCTGAGAACCACCAAGCGATTGCTTTTTATCAGGCGATTGGTGGCAAAGAAGAACTAGAGCAAGTTTGGAACGCACCATGTGGCAGCCAAGTGAATGAAAAAGTGATTTCTTGGAGCTCTCCCGTTGAACTTGAACAGAAAACAGCGAGCGTTGTGTATTCTTAGTCGATTCTTGTTGAATACTGTTTTTTTGCTGAGTAGCAGGTTCTTAACGAAGCTATTTTAAAGCAGAAGAACAAAGACAAAAGCCCCGAGTATTAAGTTGCTCGGGGCTTTTTTGATTGAATTAGTGGTCGTTTTAATGATTCGCAAAGATGCGTGAAATATTGGGCGATTAATCACACCATGTGATCTTATTCCTACCGCCTTTTTTCGAAATGTAGAGTGCTTGGTCAGCGTCGTCGATAAGCTGCTCGACAGAACCAAGGGCTTGAGGGGCATGTTTCACACCGATTGAAATTGTTACTTCTAATCTAAGGCGAGTAGGGGATTCTAAAAGGGCATTAACCAGCGATTCAATTGAAGCCTCGGTTTCTCCTTGGACCAGCACCAAAAACTCTTCACCGCCGTATCGAAAGCAGTTACTGCTAGTCGGTAGTCGTTTTTGAATCTCATCGGCCAGTTCTTTAATCACCATGTCACCCATTTGATGGCCGTAGGTGTCGTTAATCGATTTGAAATGATCAATATCTATCATGAGCGATGTAATGGATCGCTGACGGTCTATGCTCGGTTCTATCACCTGATGAAGATAAAGGCGGTTGTAGCAGCCCGTTAGTGCGTCTTGATAGGAAAGGGCCTCGAACATATTAGATTGCTTGCGAAGCTGAATCGCTTGTTTGCGGAGTTGCTCGGATTGAGCGAAACGTTTGTGTACTTCCAGGTCACGTCTAACACAGGCCGCTGAGATTAGGATGTAAGCCGAGATATAAACGGAAATTGTTTCTATTTCATGCTCTGGCTCCGCTTCATAAAGCAGTGGCGCAAGGCCGATGAGATAAGCCAAAAAGATAAACGACAGCGTAGATATACTGTATCTGGCTGACAATCTTGAAAACGTACCAATGTAGATCATCACTAAAATGATGCCACCTTGGTAATCGAAGTTGTTCAGCTCGATGGCTAGTCGACCGATATAGACCAAGAAAAGTGAGCTAATTACAAGGAAGGCACTTTCTACGAGTTCCAAAACGTTGGGTTTGTTTGTAATACAGTATCTGGCGGCGGCCATCATCAATAAAAAAAGTATGACTCGGAAAATGATAGGCGTAATGCACTCGCTACCAAAGTGGATGTAGTCGGTGACGATAAAAGCACAGAATATTGAGATAGGGATGTAGATGAAATTTATGTACGGCAAATAAATTTCATTATCGAAATAGGTTTTAAATCTTTGATTCTTGAACCCAGAATAAGAGCGCATTGAGAAATTAGCCGAGATTGATACACAATAATTTGCGTAGTATGTCACAGTCTTTGGGATTGTAAACGACCATTTCTATAGATTTGTCAGTATGTTAGCTAGATCAACAAACGGTAGCGGGCAATATTCACGCTCTATTATCGATAGAGCGTGAATATCTAGAGGCTGGTGTAAGAGTGGTAAACAGAAATTAAAGCAGATTATAAAAACTAATCGCGATTAACGCTTGTTCTTCAGGTAACGCTTACGACGCTCTTCTTTTTTCTTAATCTGTTGTTCCGCTTTCAGCGCAGCCGCTTCTTCAACTTCGATCAGCTCTTGTGTGATCATTTCTGGCAACTCAAGCGTTACCTTACCTAAAGTGCCATTACGCAATTCGTGAAGCAGGATTTCTGAACATTTGTGAATGTCGATATGACCACCGGCACGAAGTGCACCACGCTTACGGCCAATCGCTTCCATCAGTTCGATGTCAGACTCAGGCAGCTCTTCAATTTGGTAGCGCTCTTGCAAAAGGTTAGGGTACTGTTTTGCTAGGTACTCTACTGTGTAAAATGCCACTTCATCGTATTCCATTGCTGTATCTTTTACAGCACCTGTTGCAGCCAAGCGGAAGCCACTGTGTGGGTTTTCTACTTTAGGCCAAAGGATTCCTGGAGTATCTGAAAGGATCACGCCATTTTGCAGATTGATACGTTGTTGGCGACGAGTTACCGCAGGTTGGTTACCAGTAACCGCAATCGTACGTCCAGCCAAGCAGTTGATGATGGTCGATTTACCCACGTTCGGGATGCCCATGATCATTGTACGAATGTTTTTGCCCATCTGTTCACGGTGCGGTGCCAGTTTACGTACCAGCTCCATAACGTGGTTAACTTCTTCTTTTACGCTAGTCGTAATCGCAATCGCTTTAACGCCTTGCTCCTTCTCGAAGTGCTCAATCCAACGTTGAGTCAGTTCAGGATCTGCAAGGTCACGCTTGTTCAGCACTTTTACACAAGGCTTATCGCCGCGCAGTGAAGAGATCATTGGGTTTTCACTACTGAACGGGATACGAGCGTCCAGTACTTCGATGATCACATCAACTTGTGGGATAACTTCTTCGATTTCTTTGCGGGCTTTATGCATGTGACCCGGAAACCATTGGATTTTACTTGCAACCATATGAAAAATATACCTTTTGTTTTTATGGTAAATCTGATGGGGTATCAGGTGGGGTACCAAAAGAAAAAATCAGATAGTGGGGGGACTAGAAGTATTTTTACGACCACCTTAAGCCCCATCAACATTGTTGTGATCATTTTAACACTTTAACTGTTTGGACGAAAATCATAGTCAATTTAATAAATTTCACTTAGGTAGGTGGAAGCTGTCTGCGAAATACATCATTCTACTTGAACGGGTTCAGCTCATCAGATTGTTGGTTGGGCGTAACTGGAGTCCAGACTAAATTTTAGGAGTTTTAACGGGTGTAGGAATACCCAGGAGGCATGTGCTGATTTATTGATATATAGCTGAAGAGAAGGCTAATAAAGATAAGCTCTGCCGACACTTTAGGCAAGGACATAAAGAGTATCGCAAAGGTAAAAGGATTAAAGTTGTAGCTATTATGAGGGTACTGTAAATTAGATAAAGGCGTCGCAGAGAGACAACCTTGAATATACTGATGCCTTACAAAAGGCATGAAGGCACGGTTTACAGCCGACAATGATCGTTATTTTAAGAATCTCGAAGCGATTGGCAAAACATTAGATGCTTAATTGCAGGCCGAAGAAGTGTCTCGAGTTTTTGGCAATGAGCCTTCATGTTCAGAGAAATATGCGTGGTTACTTAAATGGTGAAGTTTCGCTTTTGGACTTGAATTCGGTTTTTTAACGTATAACTATGGGCACCAGATGGACGAAAATAAAGAAAAGCCCTATAAATAGGGCCTTATTGAAGGTTGTGAATTGAGGCTGAAAGCAGTTAGTATTCTGATTTTCAGTGTTGACTTTTTTGTTATTTAAAAAAAGGTTTGATTTTTTGTTAACGAGAGTGTCGCATTGCAACCACAACTTGTGCTATTTCAGTTGCTCAAAGCGCATATCAATGAGATTTTTTATGATTTCATTGATGCTACTGTCTTCTTGTTCGACCAACCACATCAATCGCTTTTTCGTCCTGTCTGTCATCGATACGCTATAGGGCCTCTTACCATTACATTTATCTCGAAACTTTTTTTGACTCCATGCGCGCTTCATTTTACCAATCAAGAGTGATTTACGATCTGGCTTATCGTGAAGCATATCGAAAATCGCAACAATAGCGGCTCTTTTGTCTTGTTCGCTTGAAACGCTCCAGACTTTTGACTGAAGTCTGTAACCTGTATCTTTTATATACTTCCATGACCAATTGCTTTGAGCTGTTTGGTTTTCTTCAAGCCAGGCTGACATTCTCGTATCTTCCAGAATGGACTCCCAAGTGTTTAGCAGTGTTTGAATAACTTTACGCTGCTGTGATAGTTCTAGTTCGGAACTCCGAAAGCTATCAATGATATTGCTTTTCCTTGCAGTGAAATTATTACTCATTGGCTTAAAAGCGTCATGTGATAATCCATCAAAGTTTCTGCCAATATCAAGATCGAGGCCAAAGTCATGTAGTTTTATTTTGTTGGAGTTACCTCTTCTAAGCTGATCTCGAAACTTAATTCTGTCAAATATCTTGCTTTGTTCCCTCAGATAACACCATACCCAGTTACAGAAACGTTCATCTGAGTTATGGAGCCATAAAAAATCCTCACCAGATAGTTGACAGTTTTGAAAATCAGTCTTCATTTTCTTAATGTGATTACTGTTAATTTTCCCATTTTTTTCTAGGTAGGATAATTCCTGTCTAAGAGCATTCAAACATTCTTGAACGCTACTGAAACCTTCCACCGATTGAAAAGTATCCTGATTAAGGGCTTGATTTAGGTAGTTGATATAGAAGCTGCATTCGCGGAAGGAATAAGCATTAAATGGTTCTTTAGGTACGTGAAAAGCCATAGTTGATATGCCTCTGTCGTTAAGTTCAGTATCCAATATATATCATTAATTATAATTACTGTGTAGTAATTTTAGTGATATATATGTGATTTTTTGGTGGTTATTATGTGGTTTTAGTGTGAGTTATTAGTGAGGTTATTCTGCATTTTATTGTGGCAATTCATTGGTATTGTTGCTCTGAACGGTGAGCGGAACTAGGCTAGATGTACATAACTTCTGAGTGGATTACAGGACACCCGTATTACGTGCAGCATTGTCCTATAAGGTTTGTGACCAAGTAGCTGAAGAGCAGGAGTGTCGGTATGACTATTATCTGATAGTAAGGTGGGTAACTATAAGCGTTACACCTACCCTAAGTAGGTGATAGAGATAAGGTAAAAAATAAGATGAGTGGGGATACCTGTAGATAAACAACACAGGAACTAACTCATGAAAGAATCAACTTACCATGGACTAACTATTCAAGGTTCGCAGGAAGAAAATAACATGCTCTATCTCGATAGATTGCTTACTACAATGAACAGTGCGCTTGAAGAATACACGCGAGTGTACGCTATTCGAATTGATCTCAGATTGCCAGTCGATGATAGTTTCTTTGATTGTCTTAGCCGAGATGAAATTGTTAGTTATAACCTTAGACGAACAAACTTGATGAAACGCTTTACAGAGTCTTTAAGCGCCAGAATTGAAGCTCAGGCGCGAAAGATACGTGGAGAGCGAAAAAGAGTACATTCCTGTAATGTCAGGTATGCTTGGGTAAGAGAGCGTGATACATCATGTAACGATCATTACCATTTAGTTCTGTTTCTCAATAAAGAGCGCTTTTGCAAGGCAGGTGACTACTCAGGGCAAGATAGCTTAGCCGCTTTAGTGATAAAATCCTGGGCGAGTGCGCTTGGCTGTGCAGCCGAAGATGTTTGTCGTTTGGTCTACTTCCCGAGAAATCATGGTTATCACCTGGATTCAAACCACAAAGATTTTTCTTATTGGTACAGTAAGCTGTTTTATCGAATTAGCTATCTAGCAAAGAAGAGAACTAAGCGCTATGGCGAGGGGCATCGTTGCTTTGGCTGTAGCACTAGGTAACCTCGACTAAGAGATTAAAAAAGGGGAGAGAATCCCCTTATCCTTTGTGACGATCCCTCAAGTCCCACACGCGCCATTGACTCGCTTGAATGTGCAAAAGAGCGTCACGTTTAAGCTGAGTCAAGGTGAAGGTATTTGAGAAGATGTCACCACTTAGGCAGTGGCTACAGAACTGATGGCAGTTTTCATTTAACAGGGAATAGTCTGTTTGTACATCAAGCATAGCGCCTGCTATTTGAACAGTAGACTCATTGCCAACGGCTCTACCTTGGGCGTTGCAACTGACGTAAATTGAAAGGGCTGTGGTATCTGCTAGAAACTGACGAATTGATGCAGCTTCGATAAGGCCTTTGCCATTACGATGGATGATACGTCCATTTCCCATGTACACACCTGAATGCTCAGCATATCCAAATGCGAGATCGCAATACACAATGCTCCCCCTTACTGGACCGTCGGTTTTCCAGAATAAATTTTGGATTAAACTTTTCGATAAGCTGCCTACAACAAAGCTCCCTATTGCGTGATATGGATTCATGTTATTTACCTCTCAAATGTGATGATAACGAAACTCAAAAGGGCTCTGAGCTTAATGTTAATAAGGGATTAGCGGTCCCGCCCCCTGAGTAAATGATTAGGTTTAAAGTTCAAGAGAAACAAAGTCTTTATCGACTTCATCTTGAGTGATTCCTATATAGCGAAGTGTGACTCCCTCAGATGTGTGACGAAGCATTTTCATGACACGTCCTATATCTTTTGTGGATTGATAGAGAAAGTAACCTCGCGTCTTTCTCATCGAGTGAGTACCTAAAGCGATATTCAGTTCTTGGCCTACTTGCTGAAACGCCATTGACACGGCGCGTCGTGAGATTGGCTGGGGTGGTTTGTTTTTCAACTGTTGGCATCGGTGGGATTGAAACAAATAGATGTGGTCGGGATGTTGCTCTCTCAACCTAGCAATATGCTGCTGCGCTTTGGTATTGAGTTGAATGTTGGCGAGCTTTCCGGTTTTACTCTCTCGAATAATGACTCGGTCGCCATGAATGTCTTCAAAGCGAATCGACAACAAATCAGAAATCCTCAGTGCTAGGTTTAATCCGATATGCCATACATCGGCCATTTGTGGATGACAACGAATACTCAATAAGTGACCAACCATACGTATGGTGTCATCGTCTTTAATTGCTTGGACTTCAGCCATAGTCTGCTTCCTTTTTTGTCTGTAGAAGGGTGTTTTGGGAAGCACAGAGCAGACGATATTAAAGAACCCTTATACAGCAAGGGATGGAAGCTTCCCGTTTTAACAATATGGGAAGCAGCCTCGTTTTGGCTCTGTGCTGGTGGTTGTGCTGAATGTTTGTGATATGAAGTGGAGCGGGACGGTTAGTGGATAGGGTTGCTACGAGTGATGATTAACTGTACTCAACCTGAACTTGGTCGTAGGCGTTCATTTCTACATAAGCTAGAAAGTTACACTCCCACATTTCATATAGCTCGGTTGTTTCTTGCAGGTACATACCAAGCCATCCGCTGAAACGAGCGAAAGCGACGTTGTTAGCAAAATCAAAAGCCAAGTCAGGAACGAGCTCTGGTGTACCGGTTCCCACATAAACAAGGTCAGTGATTTCAATAAGAGCGATATGGCTATCTTTGATATCTACCGTAATAGATACAGGGTGAAAGCCGCCGTCCTTCGGGTGGTAATTGGTATCTTGAAAACAGATGGTCATTTTTCCTCGGTAATTAACATCATCAATAGATCGTTTGATTAAGTCTTTCAGTTGATGTGAAGGCTTAGCTCGCTTGCACGCGAACATAGCCAGATTGGCTGCTTGATTCATAGGAACCTCTTTGAAATAAGTTAGGATTAACGAACGGATATGATGTTGATTGAGATAGCCGGTTGCGTGATGAGAGTGTGAGTGATGGCTTTAAGCCAGCTAGCAAGTAAGGTTTGAACTTCTGGCCGTTGTAAGTTGCACTGCTTAATCTCTGGGTGGTAGAACCAACACCCTGCGAAGTTGAAATACAGCGATAACTCTTTTTGTGGCTTACCAGTAACCATCACATCAAAGGTGGCAATAAAGCGAAGTTGCCAAGGTGTTTTGCTTGATGTTCGCTCTAATTGAATTTCGATTGGTTGAAAGCGACTATTTATATCTTTAGAGCGTATGTTTAACGCTACCCGCTCGACTGTATTGGGGATGACGTTTTCAGACATAAGTGCTTCAAGAAAACAATGCATGGGACTAACGAGTTCATCATTTACCCCAGAGATAGAAAACTTATTCATATCCACCCCTTTTCTGCAAATGACACATAATCCTCACCCACAACGATGTGGTCCAACACTCGGATATCCACCAGCTTGAGAGCATCTACTAAACGCTGTGTAATGCGTCTATCTGCTTGAGAGGGCTCAGCAATACCTGAAGGATGGTTATGAGCAAAAACGACGGCAGCAGCGTTATGGTTTAGTGCTGCTTTGAGTACTTCGCGTGGGTAAATAGAGGCAGCATCAATGGTGCCAAAGAACAACTCTTCAAAACTGATCAATTGATGTTGGTTATCAAGAAACATCACCGCAAACACTTCTCGGTCATGAGCTCCTAATTTGAGTTTTAAGTACTCTTTGACATTAGTTGGGTTAGTGAACGTGCCTTCACGTTTGTATTTTGCAGCCAGTGCGTCGGCTGCACGTTCTAGCAGTTCATTTAACTCTGAAGTTTTAAATGGGTAATCGTGTTGGTTGTTGGCGTTACGCATAAGAGCTCCTTGGGTTATCTGTTTGGTTATGCGTACTGATGAAATATATCTGAGAGCATTTTGAATCGGGGTGTGAAGGAGAGTATTTCCAGAGACAGGTAAAAAATAACTCTCTTGCCGTTGTTATGTAGCAATCGCAATAGAGCGACGAATGAACAATCAACACAATTAGCTGGTGCAAAGGATGTATCGGCTTTTCAGTCTCTGGAGAGTATAAAAATGAAAAAAGAAATTTATGTAGAAGCAGCCATCGTAGAGAAGCGAAGAGGACGACTCTCTGCTGGGGTAGGGCTGGTTGTATTCGATGACTATGAAAGAATAGCGGATGAAGACTGGCTGCTCCTTGATAGCATCACAGACCGTAATTACGCAGACTTATCAGCACTTGCTTTGGGGTTGGAGCGTGCTTGTGATGGCGATATTATTTATTTAAGCAGTGACTATTGCGTTGATGGTTTTAATGACTGGCTTGATGGTTGGAAACGTCGAAATTGGCGTAAAGCAAATAAAAAGCCGATAGCTCATCAAGACCTTTGGGAGCTAGTGTATAAACGAAGTACAGATAAGCAAGTTGAGGTAAGAAAAGTCGCTGCTTGCTCCGCAGGAAAAGATGCCGCTTATAGATACGCTCTTGCAGCTGCGAATCGTCAATTGTAATGATAAGGAATCACTTGCTGACATAGCCAGCAGGTGTTTTTTGTTGTTACTGGGTTTGAAGTTGGCATTGAACACCACAAGGTACAAAACGGTATTTTTCTACGTGCCAGGTAATCACATGGGAACCAATAACATAGGAGGACGTCCCATGAGATTTCTAAAGCTAAAAGAAGTAATGCAAAAGACCGCCCTTAGCCGTTCAGCGATTTACCGAAAAATGAATGAAGATCAATTTCCTCAGTCTATCAGTCTGGGGGGGAGGGCAGTAGCTTGGGTTGAAAGTGAAGTTGATGCGTGGATGGAGGAGTGTCTAGCTTTAAGGTAATTCAATGCCGCTTTGTTTTTAAGGTAGCCGTCACACTCTATCAGTCTTTTGTCATTTTTCAGGCAGTCCCTAAAGTCTATGATAATCAAGGCAAACCAGTAACGGAACAAGTGTCCCATCAGCCCTTGAACTTGACGTGAATCACCTTACCAATGCCTGAATGTTCATATCATCAACTACTGAAAGTTACTTTCGAAAATACCCTTCTCCACCTTTACTTTAAAGTGGAGGCTTCTCGTGGTTTTGTCAAAGAAGAGCAACGAAATAAGATCATCATTAACTTCTTAAAGCCAAAGGTTAAACAAGCTAGGTATAGTGCGATTAAAAAGAGATTGAAGCTCGATAATCCTGAAGGCTTATCTGCTTGGGAGCAATTTTACGCACTAGCAACCTAATTGCATCTGAAAACCAGTACATTTGTTTGCGGAACAACCCTTTAAGCCATACATTCAAAGTATGGCAATACGGCATCACACACTTATCAATCAAAAAACAATTAAACATCATTTTAAACTATCAATAAGTCTGAATTATTATCCAAAAATATATTAAATTTCAATAGAATATAATCAAAAGAACTTTATGGTGAGTGGTATTGTCAATGAGATTTATTTTCATTATATTCTAGGCCAGTCCTCATTTAAAAACCATGAAGTCATTACATGTTAAAACTCAAATCAAGTCATGCTGTACCGTGTCTGTTTAGCCTGACCTTTATACCCGTTTCTTTTGTTATGGCGGAATCGGCAATTGATGAAACCGTGGTTGTCACCGCAAACGCTGGCCAAAACACAAGTCTACTAGAAGCCCCTGCAACCTTGACCGTGATAGACGTTCAAGAGCAGAGTAAATATCAGATGACAGGGGACGTAGGCGATCTGCTTATTGACGCACCAGGCGTTAGCGTGTCGACCCAAGCAAATGGCTCTCGTGGTGTGCGAATTCGTGGTTTAAGTAGTGACTACACGCAAGTGTTATTGAACAGCCGTCGATCTTATACCCGAGAAGCATTATGGCGTGGTAGCGACAATGCATTGAGCCTAACGCCAAGTATTGCTATCGATAATATCGAAGTGATTCGTGGCCCAATGTCCACTCTATATGGTGCCGATACCATGGGCGGTGTGGTCAATGTCATCACTCGTCAGCACAGTGGTACCGCAGAGGGTGCGATAAGCGTTGAAGGGCAATACAACCAAGGTGACAAGGGTGGTAGTGGACAAATTTATGGTCTGTATTTTTCAACCCCTATTACCGATGCTTTGGGTTATACCGTATATGGTAACTATTTAGACACCGACGAATCTTTTTATTCCGAACAGTCGAGCTTCACTAAACGTCGTGCGCAAGAAAATTACAATTTAGTGAACTCTTTTGATTATGCGCTGAACGACCAACACACGATTGACTTGGAAGTCCAACTGTCGAATGAGGATCAATCGGGGACGGCAATGTATCGTGGCCGCTCGTATGAACAAGAGCGTCAACTCCAAAGTTACACGTTAGGGTATGATTACCAATCGTATCTTGTGAGTGTCGATGCCCACCTCTACTACAGTGACTTTGATGTTAAATACGACACCCCAAGTTCAGACATCACCGAACAAAACTATGGCGGTGATGTACAAGCCGTTTTCTTTGTCGATGATCATACCGTGACAGTGGGAGCCGAGGCTCGCAATGCCGAAATCGAAAACGTCGGCATTACAGGAGGCTCTACCGATAGAACCAGTACTGCTGTTTATCTTGAAACCAACTTAGCCGTTGCCGATTCGACCATACTGACACTCGGTGGACGTTTTGATCATGACTCCCTGTTTGACAGTGAATTTACTTATCGTGGATACATCACACAAGGTTTAACCGACAACTGGAGCTTAAAAGCCGGAGCTGGAACCGCATTCAAAGCACCGACCATGGCACAGATCTCACCGTCTTATACCGCGCCAGCCAGCGGCCCAGCTTGCCCTGATAGACCCGCGGCTTGTAACGTCTATGGCAACCAAGATCTCAAAGCAGAAACCGGCACCTTCAGTGAAATTGGCGCCTACTATGCCAACGAAGCCACCTCTGCTAACGCCACCGTATTCTATAACCGCGTTGACGACATTATTCAGCAAGTTGAAAGATCCAATGGGAGCGACGGCTACTATACGTTTATCAATGTGGATAAAGCGACGCTCAAAGGCTTAGAGTTGTATGCCGAACACCAGTTCAAGCACGTTGGATTTGACGCTTCATATACTTACCTTGATGCGACAGACGACACAAGCGGCGAACGCCTTGTCGGCACCTCTGAACATGAAGCTTCAGTAAAAGCCAATTGGTATGTCACTTACGATACCGATCTGTTTGCAAGAGCCCATTACCGCAGTGAAGTACGTGGTGAGCTCGGTAACAATGATGTCTCTGACCCATACACAACCTTTGATATTGGCATGCGTCATACCCTAATGGAGGAACTGGAGCTGAAACTCGGTGTCAACAACGTGATGGATGAAGATGTATCAAGCCCTGAGACTTATACTGAAGTCATTCAAGGCCGAACGTATTACGCTGGCTTGAATTACGCTTTCTAACCTGATGCCAAATACGTTTTTTGATAAGTTAGAGCGATGGGGAAATAAACTTCCCCATCCTGTCTTCTTGTTTCTATGGTTGTCGTTGATAATCATAGTAACCTCATTCTTCACGTCCAACGCCCAAGTCTCTTACACACTGCCCGGTGGAAACATTGAACACGTCAACAACCTGTTGTCTTTAGAGGCGATAAGAACTTGGCTCGGTGGCAGCGTCAAAGAGTTCATCAGCTTCCCACCATTAGGCGTCGTCATTATTGCCACCATTGGAATTGGCTTGGCGGACTCTTCTGGCCTCATCAGTTACTCCGTTCAGCGGTTAGTCAGTAAAACCGGCAAGTGGCAGCTGACAGTAAGCATCATGATCTTGGGCATTTTATCGAATGTCGTCGGTTCTGTAGGCTATATTGTACTCATCCCCTTGGCTTGTCGAGCATACCAAGCCGCCAATCGCCCGCCGCTTGCTGGGCTTGCCACCGCATTTGCGGGGGTAGCAGGGGGAACTCACGCCACCGTATTCTTAACCACTTATGACGTTGTGATTGCAGGCATCACGACCTCTGCTGCTCAACTGATTGATCCGACTATTATCGTCAGCCCTCTGGCTAACTATTTTTTTATGAGTGCCAGCGTATTCGCTCTCGTTTTAGTAGGCTCGTTTGTTTCGATTAATATCGTTGAAAAGCGTCAAAGTCGATTCGCATGCCATTATGCTACGCCTGAACAAAGGTTCACTGACAGCTATGATTTCGATAACAACAAAGCTGCCAATAATGACAAAGCCATGTGGGCCGCAGCCGTTGTATTCGTCATGGTTGCCGTGTTTGTTGTACTTTCAACCGTCCTACCCAACGGCTGGCTAGCCCCATACGAAGGCCAACCTTTAGGACGCAGCGAAGTGATGCGTGGACTACCTATTATTATTGCCGTTACATTTGGTTTAAGTGGATTAGCCTATGGCTACCTCTCTGGAAGCTTCAAGTGCGAGCGCGATCTGCTGAATGCTTGTCAAAAAAGCATGAGCCAACTTGGAGTGTTTTTACTGATCATCTTTGTTGCGTCGCAGATGATCTACCTCTTCAAGCTCAGCCAGTTGTCGGGTGTATTAGCCATGTCGATGAGTAGCTTAGTGACAGAGGTACAACTACATCCAGCAATAATTCTCTTATTGGTCGTTATTTTGTGTGCCTTTCTGAATATCTTTATGGGATCTCCGATTGTTCAATGGAGCATGATAGCGCCCGTATTGATCCCTTCATTGTTCTATGTCGGCATTCCACTAGAAGTGACACAGGCGGCGTTTCGGATTGGAGACTCAGTCACCAACATTATTAGCCCACTGTTTGGCTATCTCGGGTTAATTTTAGCGGCCGCACAAGATTACGATAAGGAGGCTAAATTAGGTACCCTGATGTCATTAATGTTGCCTTTTAGCTTGGCGTTTTTGTTGGTGTGGACGACCTTACTACTAGTTTGGGTATACGTATTGCAGTGGCCGATGGGGTTATAGACTTGACTAATTCTGTGTAAATCCATTGTTATATTGATGTGGGTGATGTGGATTGTAATAACCAACTGGAAAAGCAGGGGTAGACTCACTTGCTCGAGAAGTTTCAGACAAGTATCATGTCGCTACTGTAATGGAATTGTTATGTATAGGCGATTAGATTATGAGCTTTTTTAACAAAATTATTTTTATTTCTTTGACCACTCTATCTCTATTGGGTTGTAACAATAATGAACAACCGTCATACTGATCTGCACCAGTCAGACTGGTGCAGATCACTTGGTTTATATCCGTCACTTTCAGGTATTGGGTAAGCCTTGATAGCATCGAAAGATGTGACCAAGGCGCAGATGTGGTTTAGCTATTTGGGGAGTTTCGTAGTAGTGGTAATGGCTACAAAGATCGTACTGCCGCCGCGGCAATGATTCCTGCTGCGATTGCTGGTAGAGGTTTTTTGATGACGAACATGACGACAGCTGTAGAAAAGAGTGCAGCTCTAGCTCCGTTGTCACCTTCTACGGCAAGAGGTGTGAGAAGGGCGACTAATACAGAACCTGACATCGCTGTAATAAAACGTTGAACACGCTCGCTAATTGGAACAAATGACATGACATATACACCACCCCAGCGTGTAGCTAATGTGACCAATGCCATTGCAATGATTATCAATAAAGTACCACCAACATTTGTTTCAATACTCATGATTTCTTCTCCTTCCAACAAGCACCCAACACCCCACCAGAAATAGCACCAACAACAACATGGCTGTTTTCAGGTAAATACCAATATGCCAATATTGAAGATGCCGCTGCTGTGGCCCAAATAATAAAGATTCTTGAGTTTTTAGGCCCAACGACGACCATGGAAAGTAAAAAGCAGCCCATAACCATATCGAGCCCAAGCCCCACTGGATCTTGGATTACGCTGCCAAAGTAAATGCCAACCCAAGTGCCGATGATCCAAAATAACCAAAGTGCTAAACCACCGCCAACGAGCAATCCAAAACCGGGTTCCTTCCTTCCAAAGGCATGGAGTGCCATTGCCCAGTTTGCGTCCGAAGCTATCAACATCACACCATATCGTTTTGTCGGGGGGAGTTGACGTAACTAAGGATATAGCGTGGCCCCCATCAAAAGGTGGCGAGCATTGATCGCAAATACGGTAATAAGAACTGGAATAAGGGGGACTTCTGCTCCCCACATATCCAACGTAGCAAACTGTGAAGCACCTGCAAAAACAAGTGTGCTCATTAACATAGTTGGAAAAGAATTCAGTCCAGTTTGTACTGCAGCGACACCGAATGCGAAACCAAATACGATCACAAACATAGAGAGAGGCAAAAGTTGGGTGAAGCCGCTCCAGATGTCGGTACGTGTAAACTCGTGTAACTCAATCGAGGAGCGTTGAAGGTGTTGAGTGTTTTCTGTCATAGAGGTCCTAGCCAGTAGGCAAAAGAGCAGATCCATTGAAGGATCTTTGTTGTTATTTTTTAAGCCGCATGTTTAACATCAATTAGTTAGGCTTTCAAACGTTATGTCACAGATGAAAAAACATAAACGGTGGTGAAGATAGGATCTTGAAAGGGCTTTGTACGTAATTCAGGAGAAATAAACAAGCCCCTACGATCTGAACAGCTGTTTGGGGGATGGAAACTCAAAAATAATGCAGGCTTTCGTGATTAAGGCTCTAGTCACGAAAGCCGCATTTTCATAGACTAATTCACTTTTGAAAGTTTGAGATCTGAACTTTTCTTCTGGTTAAGTAAGATGCTAACTAATGCTAACATCGTAAAGACTAAGCTTGATAAAAATAGATTTTCTACGCCGAATTGAGAGATAAACCATCCCGCGATAACTGAGCCAAGAGTAATTCCTAAGTTAGAAAAAGACACAAAGAGGCTATTTGCAAATACTTTTGAATCACCTGCATTTTCCATTATCCATGTCTGGCTCACGATCAATCCTGCAGAATGCACTGCACCCCAAAACGCGACCATGCCGATCATAAAGTAGAATGAGAACCCCATGAAGTAAACAATTATGAAGGTAAGACCGAATATTATAGGGTACAGCATCACTGTTTTAAGAATATTTTTACTGAGTAGCTTACCAAAAATGAAGTTTCCAAAGATACCAAAGATACCAAACACCATCAGCATTGCACTAATCCACGTACCGTTCATATTCGTTACAGTACTTAAGTATTGAGTAATAAAACTGTACGAAGAAAACATCGCTGCAAAGATGAATATAACGGTGAATAATGACAACCACATTGATTTGCTGCGTAAGATAGTTACTTGAGAGCCGAATGACATTTTTTCCTTAACGGGAGCACTTTCCATCAAGAACATCACACTCACTAACGCAATGGCGCAAGCGGCTAAACCAAAGTAAAAGGCATAAGCGAGAGAATATTCTTCAGCAAGAAAAGCACTAATCGGAATACCAAAGACTAATCCTACGGCTACTCCACCAAAAACTTTAGCAGCGGCGTTGCTTTGTTCTTCAACTGGAACCATTGATGTGACAACCACTAAAGCGACAGAAAAGAATACAGCATGTACTAACGCCGGTAGAACGCGAAATATCATCATGGTTGTGTAATCTTGCGTCATAGCGTACACAAGGTTAGAGACAACGAATAGAGACAAAATGCCGACTAGAACATGCTTTCTATTCCATCCAGACATCATTAACGTAATAAAGGGGCCACTCACCGCGACGACAATAGCGTAGACACTGACTAATAGACCAGCTTCTTGTACATCAATATTGAAGTCTTTCATGACTTGTGGAAGGAGACCAATAATACCAAGCTCTGTCGTGATAACGCCAAAAACGGCTAAAGATAGAGCAAAGATAAACAAGCTTTGTTTTTTCATTGTTTCAACTCAAATTATTAATATGCGGTAATTACGTACCGTCGATATTGGTTGTTGTTAGAGCCCTAAGTCCAAGTGTTGGAAAAGTGGCACAAAAATGTTGTTTTTTATCCAATAAAAATGCCGTTTTCAATGTGATTGAATTCGGCAACGTATCAGAATTCGTATTATCAAAGGGTGGAGACTTTTTTCTTACCCGATGACATGTGCTTAGAACTGTGTTGTAGGCAACGTGTAAATGACGACTGGTTTCTCGCTTTCCATGGTTTTGTGCGGTCATTTCAATAATCCTATTTCGAATTCCTGGTTTGCAGGCCTCGTAACAATAATTCACTTGAAAGGTACGGCGGCAAGCAAGACAGCGAAATCGTTGATGGCCATTGGGGCCATAACCATGCTTTATGACACTGTCACTCTTATGACAGAAGCGGCAGTTGGGTTTATTCGTTGTCACATGGAACCTTAAATCTCACCAAAAGATATCTGTAGTCGTTTAAATTTAATTATCAACTTGGACAGCATAATAACGGATAAAATGAATTCAATTAAGTCTTAATGTTTATTAATAGATATTCCAATTGGGACTTAATGTGTTATTTAGAGGTATCGGTCGCCAAATCAGAAATAGAATGAAACTAGTTAAGTTATTGTTTTTAATGTTTTTTATATTCAATTTTTCTTTGGTGGCTGTTGGGAGGATTAGTGCGCGAAATGAAGGCGTTACTCTAATTTGTTAAGAAATGTCCTGTTGACTGCTCTGAAACATCATGACACATTTTGCGCCCTGCTTCGGTATGCCATTAACTTTAAGTGCATATCGACTTAACACGTTATGAGATGATTTAACTTTATGAAAAAATGGAAGAAAACACTTTTAGTCGCATCGGGCATTTTACTTTCCTCAATGGCTTTTGCGGGTAATGAGCAGAGTCAAGCGGACAGTGAGTTTCCAATTCCTTCTGGTTTTGAAAGCAGCTTTAAAGAAGTTAACGGAGTGAAGCTTCATTATGTAATTGGAGGGGAAGGGCCTTTATTGGTAATGGTCCATGGCTTTGCTCAGTCATGGTACGAATGGCACCAGTTAATGCCTAAATTAGCAGAAGATTACCAAGTTATTGCTATGGATCTTCCAGGTCTTGGTTTATCTGAGCCGCTAGACTCCACTTATACAGGGCAGGACGTATCACCTTATATCCATTCTTTAGCTAAGACCTTTAGCCCGGATGATAAATTCAATGTCATAGCTCATGATATTGGTGGCTGGGTCACATATCCTATGCTAGCTCAACATCAGAATGATATTGATAAGGTCGCTCTACTGGAGACCATCGTACCAAGCGACTTAATATACACGTTCCCAGCTTATACTCCTCAGGGAGAGTCGACCGCGTGGCACTTTAGCTTTTTCTCTGCGAAAAACGAATTGGCTGAATCACTTATATCAGGCAATGAAGATAAGTTTTTTAAGCACTTCATTCTTGAGCATGCAGAGAATAAGAATGCATTTTCAGATGAACTGTTCGGTATGTATGCGGAATCTTATAAAAAACCTCAAACTCTAAACGCTGCTTTTGAGTATTACAGAGCACTTCCTGAATCTGTGATTCAAAATGACAATCTATCAGAGAATAACTTGTTGAAAATGCCGATTCTGACGATATCAGGTAATGGTCAAGGCAGTTTAGGAGCGACTCAATTTAATCAAATGAAAGAATATGCTAATGATGTTCAAGGTCATGTGTTGGAGTCATGTGGTCACTGGTTGATGGAGGAGTGTCCAGTCCAGGTTGAAGATCTAGTTATTGATTTTTTTAACAAAAAATAACTTACAAAACGAGAGCTAAGTTTTGTTGACAATGCAGTCTTGATTACTGTCGTAGATTGCCTATCATTGTTAATTCGTACCCTAGAGCCACTCTAGGGTATTTTTATATTTGAACTGCTTATAATTTGTACTCGGTTATGTAGCAATATAACGAGAACTCTTTATCCGTTGTCTATCTCAGAATGTACCCAGCGAGAAAACGCTTGGAACTTCGCTCTGGTTTCCATTCCTTTAGGGCAAACCAAATCGTAGCCTTTTCCTGATTCAATATGTGGAAATGGCGCGACTAACTTACCCGCTTGAATTAAAGGCAGCGCAAATTCTAATCGAGCAAGAAACACACCGAGTGATAATTCCGCTGCTTCCATCGCCAGTCTGTTATCACTATAGAAATCACATCGCTTTTCGCAGTCGATGCCTACACTTATCTCATCTAACCAATACTGCCACGCACTTGTATCCCCTCTATGGATAAAATTAACGTCTGATAGAGTATTGATTCCATTGTTAAGACAATGCTCCTCGGCGTAGTCAGCACTGCACACAGGTGTTCTCTTTCCAGAAAATAAACGCTCACTGTAGTGATTTGGGTATTCTCCTTTACTATAAAAAATAGCTACATCGTATGGCTCAAATTCAAAATCAGATTGGTTTTGTTTGGTTTGCAGCTTGATGCTTAAGTGTGGGTATTGCTGACGAAGTGAGGGGAGTCTCGGGATCAGCCAAGCAGAGGCGAAATAAGGTGATGTGGCTATATGTAAGCTACCAGTCAGCTCTCCGGTTTGAATGTCAGAGAGGGTGGAAAATATGGACTCAAATGATGAGTTTAAAACACTCAGAACTCTTTGCCCCTCTGGGGTGAGCTCTAGCTTTCGGGTCTTTCGAATAAACAGATTGAATTGAAGCTGTATTTCCAGTTTTTTTATTCTCTGACTGACTCCGCTTTGAGTAATAAAGAGCTCCTCTGCTGCTTGGGTAAAACTCAAGTGGCGCGCTGCAACGCTAAAAGTATGAAGAAGAGAAAGCTGTTGTTGTTGATTGGTCACTAAGTTCATGCATTACTCTAGTTAATTTATATTGAAGTTTTGTTCGTTTGTCAGAAGCTTTTAGCTATTATAGAGTAATTTTTGTAATGGGTCATGGGCGAAGTGTTAAATTTTACTCAATCAACAAACGCAAAGTTGTTGTGTGAGATGTTTAAAATAGACGTCGGGTCTTATAGATACGTTACAAGAATTGATTATTTATAAATTGGACAAGATACGATGAAACTTATATTAAACGCTGATGATTTCGGTCTGACGGAATCTGTAAACTTGGGTATCGCTGATTGTTTTCGCGCCGGGACCGTAAAATCGACCACCATAATGATGAACCAACCTGGTGTATCTCACGCGTCACAACTCTATCAGCGTGGTCTTATTCATGAAGTTGGACTGCATTTTACAGTGACATCAGGTAAATCAATATCGTCCCCTAAATTAATTCCAACACTGGTTGACGAGAATGGTCATTTTTTTGATAGAAAGGCCCTGTTTAATAAATCTGATGTGTCTTCTGATGAAGTCTTTAGAGAGTGTATGGCGCAATATCAAGCGGCTTTAGACGCGGGATTTAATATTAATCATATCGATAGCCACCATTTTGCTGGTGCCTACCGTCCTCTTAAGATAGGTTTCACGCAGGCAGCGAATGAAATAGGTCTTCCAGTTAGGCGTATTGATAGCTTTATACAGGGTCAAAGTTTACTGTCGGTTCCTACCCCAGATGCGTTTGATATGGGCTTTCATGCTGAAGGTGTCAATATTGAATACCTCAAAGCAGTATTGCTGGCTTATCAAGACAGCATGCCTAACAGTACGATTGAATTAATGTGCCACCCAGCAAGGACGCTAACTGAAGAGCTAGAGGAAATCTCTAGCTATGCTCATGCTCGTGTTGAAGAGTGGAAGATTTTAACCAGCGATGAGTTTTCTCTCTGGCTAAGAAAAAATGGTATTGAATGCGTTGGTTTCGATGCGCTTCATGCTTAAGTCCGCGAGGTAATCTTCGTAGCGACAAGATAAACCATCTGCCTTGTTAGGTCGTTAAAACAGTTCCTTTCGGTTCAATAAGTCAACACAATAATAAAGGGTGACATTGTGGTAAATCCTACCGTACTTTCCCAAGTTAATATCTATCCAGTCAAATCCATTGGCGGGCTTTCTCTCTCTTCTTCATGGGTCGAAAAGCAAGGCCTTGTTTTTGATCGTCGCTTTATGTTGGCGTTAACTGGTGATGATGTCTCCGCCTCGGCTAAATACCCAACCATGGTGACGGCGCGCCAGTATCCAAATATGGTGAAGGTGAGTTCTAGTCTAATGCCAACCGGTGTCATTTTTTCTTACCCTGGGCTGGCGGCACTAAAATTACACTACTCTACCTTCAAAATGCAGGCGACAGATGCCAGTGTTTGGAGGGACAGCTTTTCAGCCTACACAACAACCGATGAAGCGAATGACTGGTTTAGCCAAGTAATTGGGAAGCGAGTTGAGTTACTGTTTACTGGCGAGCAATCTAAGCGTGTGAAAGAAAATCTTGGTCATAATGTGAGCTTTGCCGACGGATTTCCTGTTTTGCTTATTAGCTCTGGCTCATTAGCGGAGCTAAATAGACGCAGCAGCGAAGTTCACACCATGGAACAGTTTCGTACCAACCTGGTGGTGCAATCAGACGAACCTTTTATCGAAGACTCATGGAAGCGTATCAAAATAGGTGATGTCGAATTTGAAATTGTAGAGCCGTGTGAGCGGTGCATTTTAACGACACTTGATCTGGAAAATGGAGAGTTTAGGAACAGTAAAGAGCCATTGACGACCTTTTCGCGCTTTAGAGCCAACGAGCAAGGCAAAATATTTTTCGGGCAAAACCTTGTAGCGAAAAACGAAGGTGTTGTCTCCATCAATGATGCTATCGAAGTACTTGAGTATAAATCCAAGGAGTTTTATGAAGATCTCGATGCCAAAAAACAAGAGTTGATTTGCGTTGAAAGAGAATCAGTGGCAAGAAGTTTCGAGACATTTTGGTTTGAGCCCAAAAGCGGCATGGTGCCTGAGTATAAAGCGGGGCAACATCTTCCTATTGAGCTCATGATTAATGGCAAACTGACCAAACGAATGTATACGCTGTCATCTAGCCCCTCTCGGCCAGAACGTTTGTCGATTTCAGTGAAACGAGTCCATGGTGGTGAAGTTTCCAACTGGTTGTTCAACCACTTACAAGTTGGCCATACCATTATTGCGGATCAACCCAAAGGCACTTTTCATATTACTAAAGAATCGAATGAGCCGCTGTTGCTGCTTTCTGCCGGTAGCGGTGTGACGCCCATGATCGCTATGCTTCGGTATTTGACAGACCAACGAGACACGCGTGATATTGCGTTTTATCATCAATGTTTGACGAAAGCGGATATTCCATTCATGGAAGAGCTCCTTATGCTAGAAAAACAACACGCCAATGTCACTGTGACTCTAGCCCTTAGCGAGCCATCAACTGATTGGCTAGGCGAAAAGGGGCATTTTAGTCGTACTCATTTAAATCAAATTTCAGAGTTTCACAAACGTCAAGTTTTTGTATGTGGTCCTAGTGGTTTCATGGAGAGTGTAAAGCGCTTGATGATAGAGAGTGGGCTGCCCGAAGAACAGTACCATCAAGAGACATTTGGCGTTGCAAGAGTGGCGGACGGGAGCGAGAAAAGGGTTCAAATCAACCTTGATGGTGTCGTGTTTGAAGGAAGCAACCAGCGCACCGTTCTGGAGCAAGCTGAAGCAGCAGGGCTTTCTATTTCGAATAACTGCAGAGCTGGTTTCTGCGGCGCCTGCAAAGTCACTGTGAAATCAGGAGAGGTTTACCAGCCCGATGCCCCAGGAATTGAAGACAGTGATAAGGCGAAAGGAATGGCCCTAGCTTGCTGCGCGATACCTAAGACAAATGTAAATATTGTTAGCTAGTATGTAGGTTTTATGATGATTGAGGCCACTATCAAACTTTGATAGTGGCCTCAATATCGTTGATCTAACTAAAAACAATGACACCTAAAATATCTGATTTACTCTTATTTTAGGTAGAATGTAAGGCGTTTTTATCTAGATAAAAATGATCGCTCCTTTCCTAATGCTCTTATCTAAGTAGCTAGCTCGAGTCACAGGAGCACCCCGTTACTGATAAAATCAGTAGGGCGACGATTAAAGGTGAGCGATAAATCGAATGACTCGAACTTGGATGTTAATTCTAGTAACTTGGGCAAAATTGCTTAACTTCGCTACGATAACCAAGTGACAAACTTCTATAAGCTGACTTTGTATTTACA
This sequence comes from Vibrio sp. 10N.247.310.23, assembly GCF_041467155.1. NCBI lineage: Bacteria > Pseudomonadati > Pseudomonadota > Gammaproteobacteria > Vibrionales > Vibrionaceae > Vibrio > Vibrio sp. 10N.247.310.23. The sequence continues at coordinate 34,558 of NZ_JBFSTZ010000019.1, forward strand.
ATTAGTTCCTATAGGGACTTTTTGATTTTAACTTTAAGGACTTAATAATTGAGATTTAATCGGTTATGATGCAGACATTAAAAAGATGATTCACATTGACTACTTTTAATTAAGGCAAACATAATGAACAACTTAAATAGATTTAAAGGTAAGGTTGCATTTATCCAAGGCGGCAGTCGCGGTATTGGTGCTGCGATTGTTGAGAGATTGGCTTTAGAGGGCGCGTCTGTTGCTTTTACGTTTGTGTCATCCCAGGGTAAAGCAAAAGACCTTGCTGATAGCTTAATTTCAAAAGGTGGTAAAGTTATCGCGATAAAAGCGGATAGCACGAAGCCGGAAGATATCAGAAATGCAATCAGTGAAACCATCAAGCAACTTGGTAAGATTGATGTTGTCGTAAACAATTCAGGTACGCTTATCTGGGATAATATAGAAAATTTGACGATGGATGATTGGGACAAGACCATCAATACTAACGTACGAAGTGTATTTGTAGCTATTCATGAAGCCTCGAAGCATATGAATAATCATGGCAGAATAATTAATATCAGTAGTACTAATGCTCAGCGTATTCCTTTTGCTGGCGGTTCTATATATGGAATGAGCAAGTCTGCACTAACCGGATTGGCCAAAGGTCTCTCTCGCGATCTCGGCCCTAGAGGTATTACGGTCAACAACATTTTACCTGGTCCGGTCGATACTGACTTAAACCCAGACAATGGCGATACTTCAGAGCCTGTAAAAGCTATCGGTGCACTTGGTCGTTATGGTCAAGTGGAGGAGATTGCTAGCTTAGTAGCATTCGTCGCTAGCTCAGAAGCGGGTTACATCACTGGTGCTGATTTGATGATCGACGGTGGCTTTTCCGCTTAATAAAAATATGTGGTCGAGTAACTCGTTACTATCAGTCTAACTTCATGTAATCATCAATACGTGATGAGTAAATATAAGTATGATGATTGGCCTATTTCATAGGTCAGTCATTTAGAAGCTATTGGTTTTAATCTGCTCCAGTAGGAGAGACCCCCGCATTAACCGATACCTTACTTTAGAGTTTTTCGAGGATGGTGGTGGCTCTTTGTCCAGTTTCTAGTTCTTCTGCCCATTCGATTAGCTGCCGTTTGAGCTTGGCAGCATCTGCTGCTAGCTCCTCGCTCTTGCTGATTAGTTTAGAGTCTTCCTTCGAATTCTTTCACCAAGCGTCGATTTGATATTCATGTAAATAAAGCTGTCTTGTTGCCACAGCCCTTCTCACTTTCTCTGCTAGTTTTGTTGCATCTCCTTTTAATTTAAGGATTCTAGTTTCCTTAGACGTCGTTGTTTAAGTCGTTAGTGATCACTTAATTCAGTGTCTAGGAATATTGGTGTAGACCTCCCAGGTTACTCTAACTTTTTATAGTCGAACGATGGCCGTTATAGACCACTACAGTGATGTTAAGTATGGTATTAAAGGTGTTAGAGTTTCTCTGAACGTTCTTTATTACTCTAAGTCTATGATACGACAGCGTATGGAGAGTGTGCTTACGGCTGCCGCAGAAGATAAGCTTCGAATAAAATCGAGTGCTTTTGTTAAATCTTGAGTTTCAATTTTTAATTTATTATCAATTCGACCATCGTTAGTCATGTCTGTGTTTACGACACTTGGGCATAAACAACAAACTTTTACACCAAATGGGAGAAGCTCATGATAGAGCGACTCGCTATAACTGACAATGGCCGCTTTTGAAGCTGCATAAGCGGCTATTTTGGGGACTGGCGTCAAACCTGCAGTGGAACCGATGTTATATATTTCTCCAAACCTTTGTTTTTTCATTTGTTCTGCAACGATATTACAAGCAGTGATGGTAGACAGTAGGTTTACATTCATTAATTCAGAAAGTTTGACTAAAGGTAGTTTAGTGTTGCCTGCTGCCAAAATACCAGCGCTATTGACCATGACCTCAATGTTTTTATTTTTTTTGATGATTGATGTGATTGTTGCTTCTACCTCGGACGGGACGTTGAAATCGATAGGCACTACTTCTACGTTGCACGATGGAAAGAGTGTGTTTATTTCTACTTTTGCCTGTTCAAGATTCAGCTTATTCAAGGACATTAAAATTAAAGAGTATCCTTCCTGAGCGAAATAGTGAGAAATTTTTTTCCCGATACCGCGGCTAGATCCTGTAATTATGGCAACTTTAGTCATGGTGAGCTCCTAATTTAACGTATGAGACGTTGTTGAAGTAACGTATCTAAGATTTTCTTGAATACGAACATATCTCATAAAAAATAGATAGTAGTGCAAATTTTTGCATATAATAAACAGTTGGAGGTTATGTGTCACATTCTTAATGACTTGAGAGGGTAATGGTTGTTACTTATAAGTATGTAGAGGGACAGTCTTAAACCAATCTATTATTTCCGACTTAGTCATATGCTTGGTTTGTTCAATCACTACTTTTGTGAGGTGTGGTGCAAGCTTTTCGATAAAATCATACATGTATGTCTGCAAATACACGTTTTTACCAAAACAAAGCCATGCGTAACAATCGGGAAAAAATCCTTCTAATGAGCGTACGGTAAAAGAATCATCTATTGAGTGGGCAGCAACTGACGCTATGATACCAATACCGACCCCTTTACTGACATATTCTTTTATTACCTCTACATCCATTGCTGTGACAATATAATCTGGGGTTAGGCCTAGTTGAGAAAACGTATTGTCTATAGCGATTCGCCCTGTTGATTTTAATTCATAGCTAATGAGTTTTTCTTTTGCTATTTGTTCAAGGGTTAATGTGTGTGTCTTTGATAGTGGATGTTCAGAAGGGATAATTAAGCTCAATGACCACTTGTAAACTGGGAGTACCGTTAGGCCTGTCATCTCTTCAATATCCTGAGCCACAATCGCAATATCACCGGGTCCAGCCGGCAAGGAATTATTAAGATGACTTGGTTCGATTGTCGACATGTGCAGAGACACATTTGGGTAGCTTGTCAGTAAGTAACGGACGCTTTTAGGTAGTATGAAATTTGCAATGGCGTTAGTTGTAAAGATATTGAGTTTCCCTTTTTTTGGGGATGTAACTTCGGATGAAATAGCCTTGATTCTATCCTCAATCTCTAAGATTTTAATGGCTTCGTTTAGGATTTCCTTACCGACATTTGTAGGACCAGATAAGTGTTTACCTTGTCGATCAAAAATTTTCACGCCCAGTTCATCCTCTAAAAGTGAAACTTGTTTACTGATACCGGGCTGAGACGTATATAGCTGATGTGATGTAAGAGATATGTTATACCCATTTTTTTTTATTTCATTAATGTAACGAAGTTGCTGTAGTTTCATTTTCTGCTCCTTGTTATATATGGTTTTATAGCGTGAACTCTAGCTGAAGGGGTGTATTAATTAAAAAATAGGTATTAGGCGCAACGCCACTGTAAGTTTTTTTAAAAGTAAAATTAAGTTAAAAAATAAAAGTGTCTTTTTATAAATCATTCACTTAATTTAAAGTTAAAACCAGGAAAAATATTCAACTTTAAGGCGTCACCTTTTTCAGTCATCATTAATCATTTTTTCTTGTTAGTTGGAAGTGTAACTTCTGTTCTAGATAATCTATTGTGAGCTCTGATTACTTTGTATAATGTAAAAGATATTTCTATTGTTTGATATTTTTTAAACATTTTTCATGATGTTAAGTCATCTCGCTACGTAATAAAATTGGGAGCTGAATTGTAATGGTATATACCGTTTTCTTTGAGGAATGTGTCATATTTCCTCCCATTTGGCAAGGCGGTTTTTATGTAAAATTAAAATACTATCTAATTTTTTTGTACCACTTCTCTACCAGGGTACTTCAGTTTAAAATATAACAAATCAATATAAAACAGGTGCTTAGGTTGGGTGTACTTGTCTGACTTTGTTATTAATGATTAAGTCCTGCGGGGACTGTGTGTTTATTTCTATGTGGTCTTAATTGACGGTTAGATTTGAACTATGATGCCTGCTCTTTAAACAATTCTTTGAAATAAAAGATAAATGGTAGTAAGGGTACTAGTAATGATTTTATGGGAGTGAGAATGAAAGTGGTAACCGAAAAAATATCTAGACAAATTTGTAATGAAAATTTTTCTTATAACTCTGTGTTGATATTTTAAACTGGTTTTAATAAAAATTGCTAATTTAAATAAGGTATTAAAAAATATAAGCCAGGTTGGTTTTTTATTTGCAATGCATTGCGTGAATGGTTTATATACCTATAGATTTAATGGGTGAGAATCAGTCAGTCACTCATTTATTAATTTAATTAAGATGAATTGGCATGCGTGGACTATTTAGATTTTCTAAGTGGCACTTATTTTTAATGTTTTAGTTCGTTCGATTGATAACGATCCAATAAAACAATAAATTAAAAAACTAGTATTTTCTTGAACGCAGCGCCGTAAAAAAGGCCATATTAATCATGACGTGTTTCTATTTTTCATTAAAGTGCCACATTAAAACCTTGCCAGCAGAAACCAAAGGTATTATAGCATCTATTCTTTGTTCATTTTTGTTTGCATTCATACCTGTATATGTCCAGTTTCAACCACCACTGCCCCCAAGTGAGATTACAGGGGGGGAAAGCCATTGGTTAGCAGTGCAGCGTATACTGTGGAGTACAATGTTACTCTGCTTATTATTATTTATCTCCAAAAGAACTCACCTACTACTGCAAGCTTTAAAGGTGTGGAAAATGTGGCCCAAATACTGTGTTTCAGCACTTTTGGTTGCACCGCAATACTGGTTGTTTGTTTGGGCGCCTGTGAATGGAGAGACTTTGTCTCTTGCATTAGGCTATTTTACGATGCCAATCGTAATGGTTTTAATTGGTCGATTGGTATATCGAGAAACGTTGTCTTTTTATCAAAAGCTAGCGTGTTATCTCGCACTGTCGGGTACGCTTTATACGTATGCTTTATCCGACGGAATCTCTTGGGTGGTACTAGTGATAGCTTTGGGTTACCCAGCTTATTTTATGCACCGAAAAACAATACCATTAGCTACCGATATTGGATTGGCTGTAGATCACCTATTCCTTATGCCATTGGCTTTGTTCGGTTTTTTCTTGCTCTATCCATTAGACTTTTCTTTATCTCTTTCTGTCGGTAATTATGCATATTATGCTGGCTTAGGTATCGTATCTGTAATACCTATGCTTTGCTATCTGTACGCTTACTCTAAATTGTCAGTTTCTGTCTTTGGGTTGCTTGGTTACGTTGAGCCTGCTTTTATTTTTGTTGTTGGGTTATTGATTGGTGACGCTATTACAGTACAAGAAATACCAACTTATTTGTTGATTACGTTATCACTGTTCGCACTCGTATTAGATGGGATTAAAAGGTTTAGGTAAACTAGATTAGTAAAATTTGGGTACGAGTTAATAAGATCTATACCCGTGATCATTGAAGATGCTTGATTTTAGCCAAAATGAGGATCATGCTAGGTGACATGAAAATAACTCTATCCAATGAACAAAAGCTTACGCTGATTAACCAACATGATACAACTCGTGATGATCGAGTTCGCGACCGTATCAAAGCTGTTATTCATGCCAGTAACGGGTGGAGTCCTGAAGAAATTGCCGATGCACTACTTATCCATGAAACAACGGTTAGACAGCATCTCAAAGATTACTCGCTATCGAACAAGCTCAAGCCTGAAAACGGTGGCTCAAAAAACTACCTATCTCAGCAGCAAACCCAAAGTTTAATCACACACCTAACCGTGCACATCTATCATCATACGCGTGAGATTGTTGCTCATGTTTTCACAGTTTATCGAGTGCAATATAGTGTTGCAGGGATGAACAAGTGGCTTCACCAAAATGGTTTCAGCTACAAGATGCCCAAAGGCGTACCTCATAAATTCGATGAAACCAAACAGAAAGCTTTTATTGAGGCTTATGAAGCGCTCAAAGCAAGCTGTAGTAAAGATGAATCGATTTTATTCATTGATGCCGTCCATCCTACTCAAGCAAACAAAATATCACATGGTTGGATACGAACAGGGCATGATAAAGCCGTTGAAACAACGGGAAGTCGAAGTCGTCTCAACCTCATTGGTGCTTTGAATCTTAACGACATTGGCGGCACTATTATTAATGATTACGAGACCATAAACAGTGAAAGCATCGTTCGATTTTTCTGCCAAATTAGAGAACGTTATCCATTGGAACACAAGCTCCACATTATCTTAGATGGTGCGGGGTACCATCGTAGTGATTTAGTCAGAAATGCTGCTTTTGTCTTGAATATTAAGCTTCACTACCTTCCACCTTATAGTCCAAATCTAAATCCAATCGAGCGGCTTTGGAAGGTGATGAACGAATATTCAAGGAACAACGTTTATTTAAAAACTAAACGGGAATTCAGAGAAGCAATCGAGAATTTTGCACCGTGACTCTTCCAGAGATCGCAAGCTCTTTGACGTCTCGAATAAATGATAATTTTCAGGTGTTCAAGCCAGCATCTTCAAGTTGATTGGGTATAGTACCTGGTTACTCAACGACTAACCGAAGCTGTTTGATGATTGGTTTCATAATAAAAATTCGAAATAGGTGAACTAATTGATATCAAACAATAATATTTGAATTAGTGGCTGGTTTATTATCTATTTAACTTATTTAAGGGAATATATGAGATTAGATAAGGGGGCTCTAGGTTTAAACCGATTCGAAAAATTAGGAGAGAACTTAGAGGTGTCTTGCTGTCCTTATGGATTTTTCCGTCGCTTACAAATTAGCACTTTTTATCATATTGATGATAGGGTTTTTCTATTTCAGTCAATGGTTAGATTTTAGTTTGGTATTCATTGCGACCGTATTAGTCCAGTATCAGAAATGTTTAATACCGCCATAGAAGCACTATGTGACTTTGTTGAATTAAATCAAAATATTAAAATAGGTCGAATCAAAGATGTTTCTTCTGCCGCAGTAGGTGTAAGTATATTTGTATCGTTTATAATAATCGAAGTATGTCGAGTTTTTTCTAGAGTTGTTTGATTGACATGGGCAATAACGTTTCACTCGATAGATTTTTAATTTTCAGAATTTACATTATCGCGGTTGAGTGTTTAAGAATAATAATGTGCATGATAACAAGAATAGGTTTTTGCCTGACCGCCGATAACGGTAGTGAGTTTGCGAACCACAAAGAGATAGCAACAGCATTAGACGCTGAATTTAACTTTGCTCATCTATGCGGTTCATTGGAGCGTGGATCCAATGAAAATACAAATGGACTCCTTTGTCAGTATGTTCCGAAAGGGAAAAACATAAGAGAAGTTGGCGATGATGTTATCTTGTTTGCTATAGCGAGGATTAACTATAGGCCGGAGAAGTGTTTGGGTTTTAAGCAACTTGCGGTTATATTCAAAGAAATTTGCATGGCTGCTTAAATGGCGAAGTGTCGCACTTAGGACTTGAATACGGGCTATTATTTTTGTCATAAAAACTAATGCCCTAATTCATGTAGCCCCCTAACTACTAAAATCAGATTTCTGCTAAGGGGGTATTTACACTTGTCGGTACAAAAAGCTCAAATATTTGTTGTTCCACCCTGCTTATCGGTGGAGGAACGTTCGTACTAAGAGAAAGTAACATCGATACATATTGAAAGATAGTAAATAGCTTTTCGTTATTTCTACAGCTATAGACGATTAACAACTTATCACTATCACTATCTATTGAACGTCATTCTTCTGATTGTCGAAAGCGAAATCTAATAACTTTCTTATGTAAGGCGCACCTACTTTAGAGCCGCCATTACCATTTTCAATTACGACCGTTGCGATATACTGTGGGTACTCGTACGGTGCAAATGCAGTATATAGCGCTTGGTCATGTAAGCTCCTCGCAAGTTTTTTAGAGTTATAAACCTGGCCTTTCGCAAGATTGAAGACTTGTGCAGTTCCGGATTTACCACCACTTATATATTCTACATGCTTGAAAGCATTTCTAGCGCTACCACGGCTACCATGGTTTACCAGACGCATTGCGTTAAGTGGAATATCCCAAACTTTATTTGACACTTCCTTCATGACTCTTATCGGTGCCTGTACAATTATCTTTTGTGTACTAAAACTTTCTCCATGGTTTAACGTTGCTTTAAGTAAATGTGGAGCTGTAACCTGGCCACGATTAACCAAGATGGATGTAGCTTTCGCAAGCTGAAGAGGAGTGGAGGTCCAGTAACCTTGACCAATTCCTACTGGAATAGTGTCTCCTTGATACCATGGGATACGATAACGATCCAGTTTCCATTCTCGAGTCGGGAGGTTAGCGGTACTTTCTTCATAAAGGTCGATTCCTGTCGGTTCACCAAAACCAAACCGTTTCATCCAAGAAGATATTCGGTCTATACCTAAATCAAATGCTGTTTGGTAAAAGAATGAATTGACTGATTCTTCTATAGCTTCGGTAACGTTTACTGGACCGTGCCCCCACCTGTTCCAGTCTCGCCACACTTTCGAGTTTGGTGCAGATCCCGGGATTTTCCATTTACCATGATTATCGCGAATCGTGTTGTTAGAAATTACACGTTCTTGCAAACCAGCGATGGCCATAAAAGGTTTTATTGTTGAAGCTGGAGGGTAAACGCCTAATGTAGCTCGGTTAATCAATGGACGGGCAGGGTCATCTAATAATTTTTGGTAGTTTTTATTAGATATCCCATCGACAAAAAGATTTGGGTCATAGCTAGGAGCTGATGCCATCGCTAATACGCTGTTGTCTTTTGAGTCTAGTAGGATGGCACTACCTGTATGCGGAGCTAGTTGATGAAATAAGTAATTTTGTAGTTCCAAGTCGATGTTTAGAACGATATCTTTACCTGGTAATGCCGGTATGTATTTAATTGTTCTAACGATGCGGCCTTGGCTCGTGACTTCTACTTCTCTGTACCCTTTTTTACCGTGAAGTAAATGTTCATAATATAGTTCGACACCAAGTTTCCCAATCACTTTAGTTGCTTGATAGTTAGCCACTACACCTTTTTTATCCAGTTTTATCAATTCGTTATTGTTAATCCTTCCCACATAACCTAACACATGAGTAAGGACTTCACCATGAGGATAAAAGCGTTTTTTTCTGGCTTCGATAGATAAACCGGGAAATTGATATTTACGAACCGAAAACTTCGCGACCTCTGTTTCATTCATGTTTTCTAAGAGCGTCACCGATTCAAAGGAACGTTTGTTGTTTAAGCGGTGTTTGAAGTTATTGATTTTTTTTGTATCTAGGACTATGAATTTGCTAAGCCTTTGTAGCATCAATTCTACATCAACTGTTTGCTCTGGAATCAATGTCAAAGTATATGTGATCTTATTTTCGGCAAGTAAAGAACCGTTTCGATCATATATTAATCCACGTGTAGGAGCAATAGGAAGTAATTTTATTCTGTTACCATCAGCTAATGCTTTATAACGTTCAAAATTTATCACTTGGAGCCTGTATAAATTCCCAATTAAGATTAAAGTGAGAAAGATTATTCCAGAATATACAACAATTATTCTGGTCCTGAAAATACTAATTTCTCTTTTATGATCACGAAGCTTTATTTTTTTTATTATTCATATCAAACTCGACCTTCTATATATTAGAGGCTTTTATATTATGTATGAAACATGTAATTTTTCATTGGTTTGAAGTTATGTTTTATTTTATAGGATGCACTCGTTTATATAGATTGAATTTAAACTTAGTTTTTAGAAGCCTGATATTATTACCAGGCTTTTTTTTTGGAAATAGAACGAGGAATGATTTAGGAGTTATTTCGTATTGGGTGTTCAGTTAAACCTGCCGTTGGATCATTGAAACGAGCTTCGTCTAATGCTCCTTCAGATTTTGCGACAATAATTGTTACTGCGCTGTCGCCTGTAATATTTACCGCTGTACGAATCATATCCAGAAGGCGGTCAACGCCCATAATTAGCGCTATTCCTTCTAAAGGTAAACCTACTTGATTTAATACCATTGCTAACATGACCAACCCAACACCAGGAACGCCGGCTGTACCAATAGATGCTAGTGTAGCAGTCATGATTACCATTAGATAATCGCCCATTGTTAAATCAATATTAAACGCTTGAGCTATAAATGCAGTAGCAACGCCCTGCATTATTGCAGTACCGTCCATATTTACAGTTGCACCTAAAGGTATTGTAAAGGAAGATACTCGGTTTGCTACGCCCATGCGGTGTTTTGCAGTTTCCATTGTTACCGGAATAGTGGCATTAGATGATGCTGTCGAAAAAGCAAACATGATCGCATCTTCCATTTTTCGCAGAAACAAAACAGGATTCAAACCTGTAAAGCCTTTTAACATTAAGCCATACGTTACAAGACCATGTAAAATTAAGGTTCCGGCTAGAACTAAAAAGTATTCAGCAAGATTGAGTATTGCGCCAATACCCAAGCCACTGAACAGTTTTGCCATCAAGAAAAATACACCATATGGCGCTAGATTCATCAGTAAAGCAACCAACTTCATTATTACTTCATTTAAGTTGGAAAATAATTCAGCAATTTGTTTGCCAGGTTGGCCTGAAATGCTAATGGCTATGCCAAACAGGACTGCAAATACGATAACTTGCAGTGTATTACCCTCAGCCATGGCGCTTATTGGGTTAGTTGGAAACATGTCGATGATCACTTGGCCTAAAGACGGCGCTTCTACCGATTTAAATGAACTAGCAGCTGTGAGATCGGCACCGGATCCCGGTTCAAACAATACGCCCATTGTAAGTGCGAGTGTAATCGCGATAGCAGTTGTTGCTACATAGAAAACTAAGGTTTTCCCTCCCATTCTTCCTAATGTAGATATGTCTTTTAAGGAACTAGTACCACAAACGAGTGAAACAAATACTAGTGGTACAACTAACATTTTTAAACTAGCAACGAAGATTTGCCCCCCGACTTCGAATAGTCCATTTACAATATAGGAATCAATAAACTCGTTATAGGAAAAAAATGTGCGAATTATAAATCCTGTCAAGACGCCTATAACCATCCCTGATATTACACGGCCGGTTAAAGACATCTGCTTGTTAGTTTTCATGAAGATACTCCATTATGTTGAAATCATTTAAAAATGGTTGAGAATACAGTAGGTGGAAATACATGCTCAGTTGTGGACTTGGTGAGAACCACTACTAAAAATTTTAACAAATAAACTATAAAATCAGGTATTTACTTTCAGTTAATATTAAGATTATCAATTTATAAAAATAATGATGTTAAATCTTTTCCCCTGCTATTTTTCTTGTTTAGAAAAATTTCAGTTAAACTATATTTTTGATGTCGGGAAATATTGATTTTATCAATTTATCTATATTTATATTTATATGTTTATGTAAGTTATAAAAGTCCATGTTAAGCTAACCCGGTTTTATCTGGTTTTCAATACTTTGATTGAGTCTCGGTGGGACTTTGTGTTTATACTATAATTATGAAATAATTTATAATTATCTTGGAATATAAATGGTACATTTAAAATTATTTTTTATGTCAATTTAATAATAGGCATTTAAATTTTTGATATTAAAAGAAAGGATTGATATGGTTGATGTGTTATTGCATCCTATTAATTTAGGTTCAATTGTTTTAAAAAATCGTATCGTTATGCCACCTGTAGCATTTTCTGAAGCCACTAAATCCGGAAACTTCGTTAACGATATGATGGCAACATATTATTCTCGACGTTCATCTGCGGGATTGAGAATCGCTGTGGGAAATCTGTTTTATCCGAAAGAACAAGAGTATTCGTTGCCTTCTGCTCTCGATACTCAAGAACAGATTATGGAATGGAAAAAAATCACTGATTCAGTTCACAAAAGTGGTGGCGTGATTTTCGCTCAATTATGGTACGGTGGTCACCCCGAAAATATCGATGGTGGACAATCTATTACTTCTTCCGTAGTCAAAAAAGATAGTGTTAAGGTTTTTGTTGATACTAAAAATCGTAATCAGGAGTTTGTCGGGGCAGCAATACCAAAAGAAACTACAAACAGTATTTTCGACATCGCTGAAAAGTATCGACAAGTTGCTTTGACTGCTATGACGTCTGGCTTTGATGGTGTCGAACTACATGTAGAAAATGGCTATTTCGCTCATCAATTCATAGAATCAGAGGGCAATACCTTCGTTTATGAGTATGAAGGTTTTACAGAGAATCGCCTGCTTTTTTGAATGTGGTTGTTGATACTCTTATTAGTGCTATAGGAAAAGACCGTGTAGGGGGTCGCTTGGCTCCATTTGCACCTCTAAACGGAGCTGTCGATAAAAATACAGCAAAAACTTATATATCAGCAGTTAAATCTCTCAATAAATCGCGAGTTGTCTATATTCATATAGATGAATTTGATTCGGGTGATGACCCAGCAATCCCTATAGAGTTTAAAATAGCTATTCGAGATTTATATAAAGGAATAATAATTTCTACTGGTCGATATCATTCCGAACAGGCCAGAATAGCAATAGAGTCTGATTTAACTGATATGGTAGGGTTCGGTCCACTGTTTATGCCCCCCCTCCAACTTACTGAATAGAATTAAGAATAATTAGAAATTTTGTAAATATAACTCTAAACTTTATTCACAATTGGTAGAATAGGATTGGTTGATTATTTTTTATTTTATTAAATTGATATTTATTAGCATCTTACGGTACATATGACAACTAATGATGATTTGATTTTATGTTAAAATGGTTTTTATATGGAAGCTACTATGGATTATATTAAGGAAACGTTATTATGGATATACTTAAAAAGATAGAAAATTATAAGCTTGAAGAAATTAAGGTCGCGAAATTAACGCGTCCAGAAAAAGAGGTTAGGGAAATAGCTCTTGACCAGCCACCAACGCGTGGGTTCGTCAAAGCATTAATGAACAAAGAACAACAAGGAAAGTTTGGTCTAATTGCAGAAATAAAAAAAGCCAGTCCGTCTAAAGGGTTGATTCGGTCAGATTTTAATCCGGCAACATTAGCAGATGGTTACGAAGTAGGTGGTGCTGCTTGCTTATCAGTTCTGACGGACACGCCAAGTTTTCAAGGCTCTTTAGATTATTTGGCTCATGCGCGCCAAGCCTGCAAGTTACCTGTGTTGCGAAAAGATTTTATATTTGATTATTATCAGATATATGAATCTAGAGCTTGGGGAAGCGATTGTATATTGTTAATAATGTCCGTTTTGAGTGACTCGCAAGTTAAAGATTTCGAAGGTTTGGCTATTGAACTTGGGATGGACGTACTAATTGAAGTTCACAATCAAGAAGAAATGGAGCGAGCATTATTGTTAGAGTCTCCTCTGTTAGGGATAAACAACCGTAACCTCAGAACTTTTGAGGTGAACCTCAACGTTAGTGAGCATTTGTCAAAAATGACGCCCAAAAATAAATTGTTAGTTAGTGAAAGTGGTATTTTTACTAATGACGATTGCCTGAGACTAAGAAAATCAGGTTTTAATAGTTTTCTAGTGGGGGAGAGCTTAATGCGGAAAGATGACGTAGCACATGCAGTTAAAGAGTTAATTGAAGGTATCTAAAGAATTATTGTTGCTCTATGAGAAGTCGATTATTATTTGTACAAAGTATGATTTCTAAAGATTATTTTAAACAAACGTATAACGATAGCATCAGTTTTTTGTTGGCTTTTAAAACCACCGTCTATGCCGGTGGTTCTTACTTTTAGAGGAAATAACCACCATAAGTGCAGATGTGGGAGGCATGGCCCGATCAAAGGAGAGTGGCATTCTTTTGATCGAAACTTTATTTTCTAAGCTTACCTAATTAATTACTTTACGATTCATAATTTATCTCACTATCGTTGGTTATCATGTTTGGATTGCTTTTAGTGCAGTCTCGATTGCTAGGCTCACAATGGACGATAATCTTGTTCAGCAAGCCACAGAAAAACTTTGATAATGTAGCTGCTATTTCTCTTCAGCTTGACTAGATCAGCGACTTACCGTTATCTATAAACCAGCCTTGCTGTTAACGCTTTGTGCCACTTCTCTGGTTAGAATAGGAACCTTATTACTTGGTGGAGTGTTTTCGATGTTGTCAAAATGGTTGTTTATGGCTTTGCAAGTTAATATTTCAAACGTTCATTTTTTATGTATCAAGTTTTGAACTCTAATTAGGTCTTGTTAGGACTAAGAGAATTGTATTTCTTTAAGTTCTATCAAAGAAGTTAATAGGTTATTGTAAGTACAACTATGATAATTTTTTTAGAGGTGCATTCATCATAATGAATGACTTGGTCTTTTTTTATCAACCTAAGGTAGCTGCTAAGAAGGACGGTACTTTCTCCATATACGGCTATGAGGCTTTGTTACGCTGTAAAAAAAATGGGGTTTATAATGTTCCCCTTGATATACTTGAAAAGTGTAAAGATAACTATGAGTTTGATATATTCATTATTAGGTTGTTAAGAGATAGCCTAAAAAAAGAGAGTTGTTTCTCAAATAAAAACATCAGTGTAAATGTACACCCTTCCTTTTTTGAATTTTTTAAAATTTCAGAAAACAAAATTTTTGATGGTTTTAATTGTGCTAGTTTGGATCTTGAATTATTAGAGAGCTCAAGAGTAAACGATTTTTCTAAAGTAAATAAAGTTATGAATTTCCTGACCTCAGAATTTCCCTTTATAAGGTTAGCTCTTGATGATTTTGGAAGAGATTATACATCCTTAGAAAGAATAATTAATATTGAGAATATTAATGTAATTAAGTTGGATAGATTTTTAACCAATGATATTTTAAAATGTGAAAAAAAAAGAAAAGTTTTAAAGTGGCTTGTCGAGTTTACGCATAAAGAGTTAAATATTGAAACAGTTGCTGAAGGGATCGAAGATGAAAAAGTCCTAAAATTTTTATTAGATTTGGGTGTGGTTAATTTCCAAGGTTTTGTCTTTGGGAAGCCAATGCCTATTAATGAAATAAATAATTTTAATCTTTCATTAAGAAATGTTTGACTTTTTTATATGAAATTTTTAATTAGTGGGATCTTTTTGGAACGTTTATTATTAGGAAATAATGGCTAGTGTTATGAAGCATTTAAGTCGTAAAGAGTATAATTTGGCAATCTTTTACGTTGGTGAACTGATAGAGTCAGCTTACGTACTTTTTCTTTCGAAGAAGTATGTATCTAGTTCTATTATTCTAAGTTCAGTATTTGACGAGATATCGAAGATTAAAAAATGGCAAATTGAAATATACGGAGGTTCAAGTGTAGAAGAGCAACGTATAAACTTAGTTAAGAGCACCAAAAAACATGATACTTTGCTCGGTCTTAACTCTAGTGTGGCTAAAAGATTAGCATTAATTATTAGTGATGATCGTGTGAAAGACATTTTTCATAGATACGCATTAGGGGTAAATTTTGATAAGGAAATATTAACTCTTAATAGAGATAAGGATGGGTTAAATTCACCTTTGGATAAATTTGATATTATATTTACTGCTGAGTATTTTATTACAGTAATTAGTGTGTTTAGTAACGAGTTTTGGGGGGTTACATCCGAGTCATCAGTTATTTGTGACTCAATTGATAGTTTGTATAAAGAGGTTGAATTATGGTTAAAAAGCGCTAGAGATAACGGATAATTTGACATTTTATTTTATGGGGTTAATTTTGGGAAGTGGACAATATTTTTGTAATGCCACCAATTTTGATTTAGGGACTGTTATTATATCAAATGGTATAAATGGTTTGTTAGATAGAAATATAGGGGCAAACTTGTGGGTAATTTTTCAACGTCATCGAAATGCTGATTGGGGGCTAATTGATACAAATAGTAAGATCGAAAACGACCTTTCGACACATCGGGGCGGCGTGATCATGTCAAAATACAATTTTTGTAACGATATAATATCAGTAGTGACTAACCAAGATAGTATGGAAACTACAGTCTCTTTGTTTTCTGAGATTAGAGAACTACACGAAAATCTGAATAATTAATGATTGAAAATATAAATTAATCACGATAAAAATATGAAAATAAAGCTAAAGCCTTACTTACTCAAGTATATGGGATTATTATTACTCATTCCACTAATCTCTTTAGCTAAATAATATTTAGGCGAGACTATGATTGTAACTGCCAATGCAGGTCCAAGTGTTGATATTAATAAGGCTCCTGCCATAATGTCGGTGATTGATGTTCAAGAATAAAGGAAATACCATTTAATACTGTTACTTCTTAAGCTTAATTGACGGCTTTGATCTTTCCCAGTTCCAATTGGAGAAGAGAAAATAGATTGGGCGCGAGTTCAGACTTCTATGTCAAGATAGAGGGAGGCATAAAAGTATAGCTATCGTTATATTAATAAATAGCAATGCTCGAATGAAGTGAACTTTATTTATCAAGAGCATGACTATACCACCAAGCTCTTATCAGCACAGAAAACCATTTATTAAATTGTCACACGTAAAAATTGAGGCCTGAATGTGGGGCTCTAAATTACTGTATTGAAAAATCCTGTTTAATATTAAAAAATGATCGCAGCTTCTCTATCAAACGACAGCTAATAAGATTTTAAGAGATAATAGTTATGGATACTATTGGGAGCCCACTTTATTTGGGTTACCAGTAAGTGGGCTTGATAGAGAAATATATAACGTTGTACAACTATTCTTACTAAAAATGAGTGGTTTATTCGTCTAATGAAGCATTGAAAATATTTGGGTGAGAGCTCGCTAAAGCCACGAGTTCATCTATGATGACTCTAATTTTTGGTAAAATATAAGGTGTCTTAAGCCAAATTACACTTATTGGTGAACTTTCACCTGAGATATTTTCCAATACCGGGGATAAATGTCCTTTCTCAATATGCTCTTGAACTAGCCAGACAGGTAATTGCGCTAAACCCGTGCCAGATAAAGCTGACTGTAAGATACCTTCGCAATCGGCTATTTCATGGCGGGCATCAATATGAAACGATTCATTCATACCTTTTTTATTCTTTAATAACCAACTATGCCTTTGTCCTATAGGCCAACCGACGATGCAATCGTGTTGGGCGAGATCCTCTTTTTTGGTAATACGCTCTCGAGTAGCTAAATAAGAGGGTGAAGCGCATATCACCCTTTTTTGCTCCCCAATTTTACGCGCAACAATATCGCCTGAGTTTTCTAAGTGGCCAACTCGAATCGCAAGATCAATCCCGTCGCTGACTAAATCAGTAGGACGGTCATTAAAGGTGATTGATAAATCTAATTGCTCGAACTTGGACGTTAATTCTAGCAACTTGGGCAAAATTGCTCTTCTACCGAGAACAGCTGGTAAGTCGAGACGAACACGTCCAGAAGGCAGTAATTGTTGGTTGTTTAATCGCTTTTCAGCTTCCTCTAAAATCGTCATTGCCTTAAGGCAATCTGCAAAATAAGAATCTCCATCATTGGTTAATGCGATGCGTCGAGTCGTTCTATGCAGTAGTTTTGTACCCAGTTGCTTCTCTAGTCGAAGAACGCTTTTACTTAAGGCTGAGCCTGTCATACCGAGAGCTTGGGCCGCAAGCGTAAAACTACCTAGTTGAGCTACTGTAATAAAGTGGCGAATTTCAATAATATGGCTTTTCATTATACCATTAATTCCCATGTTGACTTTGTATTTATAATTATACGGACTTAATTGGTGTCTGTGAATTATTTAATTTACTCATGTCGGTTTAGGATGAAAATCAGTTATCTTTCTTACACAAATAACAACAATATAAATAGCTTCATTCGATTCTGACTTTTTGGAGTGATGAAGAGGTGATAATCAGGTGGGCGCGAAGTAAACCGAATAAGCGCTGGAGATCACGTCGGTACAGTGATTTGGCCATCACGACAACGCTTTTAGTGAAACGAGTGTTTTCTATGCCACTGAGATCTCTGCAAGGATTTATCGAACAAAGCAAGTTGAGGTCTCATTTAAGACTAAAACGAGAGGAGCGATACCAACACCTAACCATTGATGCAACTGGCCTTAAGGTTTATGGCGAAGACGAATGGAAAGTCAAAAACACGGGATGGATGGCAAGCGTAGAGTTTAGCGAAAGCTTCATATTGTAGTCTAGACAAACACTCATGAAATTATTGCAGCTAAGCTAAGTTTATCGACGGTTACAGATGGAGAAGCACTCCCGAACTTACTTAAACAAACACACCGAAGCATCCTTGAGGTGTCTGGTGATGGCACTTACTACACGACAGCTTGTCACGCTGCGATTAAGATTAAGAGAGCCGTATTGGTTCTATGACCCCTATGTAGCTCTGTGGCAAAGTTGTTGATTTAAATCATTAGGTCGATCTATTGGGTCTTCATTGGACTAAGTGTTGTGATTTTTATTGTCTTAATCGAGGTGCGTGAATAAGCTATTATTTAGCTGAGTTATTACTGGTTGTTTCTATTATTCGTAACGAAAAGATATTAGAAATTAATTTTTAACCGTTAACAAAGAGGTAATTTATTTCTATGGACGACTCCTTTAGGTGCCGTTGTATTCAATCGTCTTCTTTTATTGAGAGGGCAAGACAATGTTAGAACTCTTTCTACAACCCGAAATCTGGGTAGTATTTACAACCTTACTGATTCTTGAAATCGTTTTGGGTGTCGATAATGTTGTCTTCATTTCTGTTCTGTGTGAGCGACTTCCCGTAGAGCAGCGTAAAACCGCACGTAATTTGGGGATCGGTTTAGCCGTTTTAACCAGAATAGGTTTGGTCTTTTCTATTTCTTGGGTGATGTCTCTTACTCACCCTTTGTTGAGTTTAGCCGATTTAACGTTCACCGGACGAGATATAATTATGATTATGGGCGGTGGATTCTTGTTGGTTAAAAGTGGTAAAGAACTTTGGTCATGGTTGAAGCATACACCATCGTCTTACTCAACTCGTGCCAAGGCTGGACTGGCTGTAGTACTCCTTCAGATCGTAGCGGTAGATGCCGTTTTTTCAATGGATTCAGTTATAACCGCTGTTGGTTTAACGTCTGAAATACCTGTTATGGTAGCTGCTATTTTGACTTCCGCTGTTTTTATGATTTTGACCGCGGAAAAAATAAACAATTTGGTTGTGCGTTATCCCGGGTTTAAGACACTGGCTTTATTGTTTTTGGTTCTCTTAGGCGGATTGTTGATGGCCGAAGGGTTAGCAATTCATATTAATAAAGGTTATGTATACTTTGCTATGGTGTTTGGTCTTGCGCTTGAATTATGTCATATACAAATAAAAAACAAACAAAAGAGAACGTTAATTATCCATCGCATTAAAGTACTTAAGTCTAAAGCGAATCAGATGACGTTATAATAATATAATTTTCTGCATTGACGAGGTTATCAAGTAGAAGTGGAATTGACTACGACTCATTCCACTTAACTGATTGAACTTATTTTTGGTGGGGTGTTCAATAGACTTAGGTTCTAATTTAGGCCGGTTTTTCTTTGTTTACTGGAGACAACCCATTATTTATTTAATATGGCAGTTGTCGGTGCAGTAACTTATAGGTAGTAATCAAAGTCTCTTTTTACCATAATTTGTGTTCGGTGTTCTTGGTATCCACTTGGTCTTCTAGCTTCTATACCCGATTTAGATAATAAGTGCGACATTCATGAAAAGGTGTAGAAGAGGCAGCCAACTGCTGAAAATGGTATGCTCTTCTCGCCAAAGAAACAAGAAGTACTACCATGAGTTTCTGTCCTGTTAATGCTATGCTATTTGACGTGTGGACGCATATTGAACATTGCGCTCAAGCCTTAAGGCATAATAAAATGGTGTGCGGAATTATTTTCCCACGTTAGTTTCGTTTGCTTAAGTTATTGTCCTTTGGACTAGCGTTCAAACAGTTTTGGTTTTTCAGAGGAAGTTGTTTCCCATTTTCTTTACGTACATTAAATGTGTTTGCGGGCATAGATTAGTAGTTGCCATATGGCAGAACCATCCTAAGCTCGCTTATATAGTTGCTTAATTTACCTGCAGACGTTGTTGGGTCACTCCAGCTATTCTCTATGTTTTGGCCTCTTTAAAATAGAGAGTGCTCCCGAAAGTTAACTAGAGTTATTAAATTTCAACCACCTCATTTACGTTATTCTATCGCTGCTATGCGCTTGCGTTATATACTCACTCCACCAGCGCATGAGCACTTTCCTTTTTTCGAAAAAGTCAGATCTGTTATAACTTGCTCTTGTCGTATTTTTGTCCATGTGTGATAGGCAAGCCTCAATATGAAGCGTATCGTACCCTTGTTCATGTAACGCGGTAGAAGCTATGGACCTCAATCCATGTGCTACAAGTTCATCTTTGAACCCTAAACTACGCTTCAAAGCTGCATTGGCCGTATAGATACTTATATGACTGTTTGGGTCTCGTTCTCCCGGGAAGATGAACTCCTTATTTTCACTTTGAATTCTAATGTATTTAAGAATATCTATTGCTTGTTCGGTTAGAGGTACTTTGTGTTCACGCCTACGCTTCATTTCTTCAGCAGGTATAGTCCAGCAATTATTTTTAAGATCAATATCCTTCCAGCGCGCTCTGGCCGCCTCTTTTGGGCGAGCGATGGTATGTAACTGCCACAGTAGAAGTAGTTTGGTTTTATCTTGGATGTTTTCGTTCTGTGACAAGCGAGACAGAAATTCGCCTAAAAGCTCTGGGCGTATAGTGGGCATGTTTTCAACTTGGTGTTTCTCAAACGAATGGATCATTTTTGTTAGGGGATTAGCTGCTATGACGTCGCTTGCGACAGCGTATTCCATTATTTGATTTAGACTTTGGCAAATTCTTTTAATAGTTGATAGTTTACCGTCGGTTTCCAATGGTCTCAGTGTTTCAATAGCATAACGTCGACTGATCTCACTTATGGGAAGTGCGCCTAAATGGTCGAATACGTATTTCTCCAATGTTCTCCAGGTTCGTTCTGCATGAAAGGGGCTAACAGATTTACGTTTTCTTTCAAACCACATCGTTGCAACAGCAAGAAAGTTATCGTTGTGCTTACGCAGCTCTTCAATTCTCTTATCTTCTTTAAGGCGCTTAGGGTCTAAACCTTCCGCAATTTGTTTCCGATACTCTGCTGCTTCTAATTTGGCGGCTGCCAGTCGTAAAGAAGGATAGGTTCCCATCGAAATTTTGGTTACTTTTCGCGTTACAGGGTGACGATATTTAAACTGCCAGGCTTTCGTTCCAGTTCCTGCACTAGAGCGTTTAGGTCGAATACGGAGCTGTAAGCCCTCTTCAACAGTGTAGGTATATTCCTTGTCTTTGATAACGAGCGCTTTTATTGATGTATCTGTAATCCGTTTAGCCATAATCATAATCACATAGATGAGAAAATAGAGACCATTGTATAGCAAACTAGTCTGGTGGGGTACCGGGTGGGGTACCAAAATGTTGAATTGGAGTGGGATTTACTGGAATGTCCTGGGATGGTTTCTCTATTTAAATGATTGATTTTGTGTTGATTTTGGTATTTATTGGTTGTTCTTGGAATTTTAATTCAGTTGACCCGGAAACCATTGAATAGACATAGAGATAAACCTTGATAAATATATTTGCTGCACATTGTAAGGGTTCGTTAGGGCGTGTAAAGCGCTATGTTGCCCTAGATTAATCAGAGTGAAAGTCCTTACAGGCAATATTATTGCAGTGAGCGATTGTAAGGGGCGCATACGTAGAGATTTCAAATGCTGTAATCCATCTAGCAGGCATTTGATTTAACAGTTGATGATTTGAAATGGATTCGGCGAAAAGTCAGTTTTTGTGTGTCGCCAATTGTTGAAAGATAAAATACTATTGCATTGAGTGTTTTATCTCGAAGATCCGACTGGAGACATAATCCTATGGGGTTATGTCTGTGGTTGATTTGATTGAACGAGATTTTTCATCAACTGTTTACGTTCTGCTTGAGCGATATAAATGAATTGGTTGTTATAACTTCTGTCTGTATTGATATATTGTTCGAAATCCACAGGCACTCCCGCAACCGATAGTTCTATATGTAAGTGAGGACCAGTAGTTCGACCTGAATTTCCAGTGAGTCCAATGATTTGACCTTTAGTGATGAACTCTCCGGCCGAAACGTGTTTTTCTGAAAGGTGTAGGTAGCGAGCGTAGTTTCCATCAGCGTGTTTTATGGTTAGATAGTTACCAGCAAAACGGTTATACCGGGACTTCAAAACGATGCCATCTGACAATGAATGAACCTTTGTACCTATTGGTGTTGCGTAATCTGTTCCAAAGTGGGGGGCAATGCGGTTCGTTATTGGGTGTTTTCTGCTTAAATCGAACGGTGAACTTACGCGAAAATGCTGAGGAAGAGGGAATACATAGTCATTATTTAACTTATATCCATTCTCATTGTAAATATTATCATCAGCCCCTCTCATGGCAAAAAACTCTACGTCACTACCTAAATAGTAAAAAGCACTAACATATTCTGTATTAGAACCGTCATATTGTGTCCTTATTGAAAATTTATCACCATTATTAACCGATTTTATAATGTCAAAATTATCACCTAATAAATTCAACAAAGATTTTAATTCATCGTTTGTTAGACCTGAAGACAATATGGAACTGATAAAAGAGTATTTAACAACCCCTGAAACCATTTCAGATGTCGGAGCTGGGGTTGGAATATGAATGCTTTTGGGCTTGGCTATTTTAGGTGCCTGTTTTTTATCAGTATTTGAATGATTGTAGCTTAGCGATATGGCTGTTGAAACGATCAAAAAAACCATCAAAAGGCCAAAGGAAAGGGTACGGCGACTTAAATGGCTATTTATTTTCAAATACATAAATCATCAATAAAATTCGGTTAATGGACAAAAATAAGAATTAGATCATAATATTTATTTGTTTTTTTTGCATGTTATTTTAGTTCATTCCTTCTTAATGACTGGCTAAAGGCATAGGGTGTGTTTCTAGAGTGATAAAAAACAAACCTTTCACCTTTTGATTTAGCTAAATTGTACTTTGCAAGTAGTTATTATGTCATGTTGAGAAAATTTTAGACGATAATATAATCGCGGCAAAATATACTCTGCCAGAATACTATGTTCACTAAAAATACGCTGAAATCAACATTAGGTCTTATTGTTACGTCGCTTATCTTAAGCGCATGTGGCGGTGGGGAAGGTGGAGGTGATAACACCCCGCCAGCAAGGAATACCGGAAGCATCTCAGGTAACGTTTTTGACGCTCCTGTGAGCGGTGCGAAAATTGAGGTGTTTGAATACAAGGATGGAAACCTAGGTAGGAAGTTAGCAAGTACGACTTCCGATGCTTTTGGTGACTACAAGGTTGAATTTGAATCTTCATCGATGCCACTTTTCATCGTAGCTAAAGAAGGCAGTTATACCGATCCCTTAACGAAAAATACAGTGTCTGTCAGTAACGGCAAAACACTGCGTTTAGAAGCCATGCTCAATTACAAAGAAGGGCGTGATCAAAACTTAGTGCTGACCCCTTTGACGAACATTGTTTCAGGCTTAACTCAATACAAAGTAGGCAGGGGAGTGTCAGACTCTACTGCTATATCGGAATCACTAAATAGCATTAACGATATGTATGGTTTCGATGTCAATGAAACTACTCCGATAGACATTACTAAAGGTGGTCAAAGTAGTTTTGCTACATCCGGTCACCAATATGGTGCATTGTTAACCGCTTATTCTTCTTATTCGTACGACCTAATTCAAAAATACGGTGATACTCAGAGTAATATTTACACATCGATGCATTTGGCTGATATCCAATATCGAGATGTCATTGCCGATGGTCTTCTTGATGGGCTGGAAATAAGTACTGTGTCGGGAGGGGTAACCCCTTTAACCTTCGGTCAACAAAAAGTCTCTAGTGATATTTACACTCACGATTTGGCACAGCATGTTCTAATTGTCGTCAATGATCCTAACTTAAATATTTCAGGAACAGACGCAGACGACTATGTTGAGTTTAGCCGTAAGATTAACGACCAAGGCACCAATAGCGGTACTGCCGGTGTGATCCCACCTCGCGACGAAACCGAAATTGATACCGAAGCGCCTACAGTGTCTAGAACAGACAGTGATGTATTGGTAAGCCTCGATAAAGTGGATATTAAGCTCAATGATGAAATTGGTGTTCAAGGTGTCTCAGCGTACCTTGAATACCAACTGGATGGTGTCTGGTCTCTCGAGAGTCAGTGTGACGATGAACAAACTGCGGGTAGTGAGTTTTGTTTCTTGGAATTCGACGGCTTTGAATCTGGTCTTAGAGAAACAAGTATTAAAGTAAGTGTAGACACAAAAGCCATTGACGCGGTAGAAGTTGATTCGGATACGGGACTCTCAAATGTAACTGCGGCACGTTTGGTTTTTTATACGACTGACGTCTTAGGTAACGAATTAGTTCAAGGGCGAGATGTTGGCCATTATGTAAACTTTGAATGGGACAACAATGCGCCGGTAATTGAAGTAACCTCGGCTAGTTCTATAAACAACAGTGCAAAAGAGTATGTGCTTAAAGGCACTGTAAAAGAAGACTCGCAAGAGATTGATTCGGTAACGGTTTCATTTAAAGGCGGTTTAGATGATAGCGTTTCTTGTGGTCATATAACTTTAGAGTCAGGCAGTGCCTGTGAATTCAGTAAGGGATATTCAACCGATGAATTCGTATCGATAACAACATTTGAAATTAAAGCCACCGATAGCAACGGGAATATTGGTAAGGAAGTTCACGAAGTCGTTCGTGATGATCAAGCGCCGGCGCAAGTGATTAGCTACCCAGAGAATGCTCCAATGAATTATGTCAACGTTAGTGTTGATGGGGAACGCGTAACTAAAGAAGATGTTTATACGCAAGACACCTACACATCAGAAACGGTTCAATCCACTCGTGATTATTTGAAGATTGATTACATTTACGCGAGCAAGGGGATTTTAAACTCAATTCCCGATGTCGATTTTAGTGACTTTAATGTCAACGACCTCAAAGATAACAAAATTCCATATGTTCGTGTCAGAGTCTCAGATGGCAACGGGGATATGGGGTTAGGATCTAGTGCCGACAAACTTAAGCTAGTTGTTAAGTATTTAGTAAGCGCAAACAATGATAATAACTACGTGCTTCAGAAGGTAACCGATACCGTAGCCTCTGCCGCTAACATACCCCACGAAACTATCTCTGATACTGAAGGACACGTAAATGAGGTTATCTATTATGTTCCTTTTGTAAAAGAAATACTTGGTGACAACTTCGCTTCGACGTCCGAGAACAGCAGTCAAAAACTAGTGATTCAAACTATTGACGAGTCTGAAAATGAAAGTGCTGAGCAAGAAGTTTATTTTCGTAGTAGCTTCGACTTGCCGACAATGACGATCGTTACTCCATTTATCGGGGCTAGTGTGCAATTGGAGGGATTAAACTCGAAGGGAGAGTTTACCTCGCTAGGAAGATGTACCACGATTCAGCACTTAGAAAGTGATGGAACAAATAAAGCACTCGATGTTGCTGGATGTGAAACAACAACTGATGTAGTTAACTACGACTTTATGCGAGTGCGGTTAATCGGTATTGATGGTAATACGCAACCGTATTACTACAAGTGGGAGAGTGATCCAGGTACACAATCAGAACAAGTGAACCTAAATAGCGCGAATATAGGTGCCTACTTTAAACTTAATGGTTCTAAGACTTTTTATATTACCGAGCTAGCAACATACCAAACCGGACTGTTTGACTCTCAATGGAATCAAGTTGAAGCTGGAAACAAGACTCCAGAGAATGCCGCACGAATTTTAGACGACGTACAATATGCTCTCGCTGGTGGAAGCGATTCATTCTTTGGTTTCGACCCAACGATCGTTTCGTATGCAACGAATGAAATATTGAAAGGTGCTATTCCGGAAAAACTGCCTAATAATTATATTCATCGGTTTTTAGTAGAAGCGATTTATGACATTACCCAAATAAACAATATGCTACTAAGTAACTCTGTTGATTTTGCTTCCGCTATCTATGATGACTTGCAGTACGATGGCCAAGCTAACGGTATTGGTAGTGGGGGTGAAAAAATAGTTCTAGATTCATATGAATTTAGCTCAAAGTCTTACCGTAATGACTTAGCGCAATCATACTATAACATTATGACTGAAAAGTATGGTGTAGCAGCTAACCTAGCTCAGCGATACGCCGATCAGATATCAATGGCGAACCCAAGCCTCGATGGCGAACAGATTATAGACGGTGATGGCGAAAGTATTGATAAATCACCGCCTCAACCTTCGCTAAGTATCGAAAATGGCCGAGAAACATGGGTTGGAAATAAACGGTACGTTGCTGGTGTTTTAGATTCACGGATTATTTTGGAAGATCCGTCAGGCATTGTCGTGGAAGAAGGCAGTCAGCCATTATTTGTTACAGTGTGGTATAAGAAAACTGAACCGAATACGGAAATCCCAATTGATCTGAATATTCGAGAGTCAGGTGGTGATAATTATAAAAAAGAGTATTTATTTACCCTTAATACCGAGTCTTCAAATCTCAAAGGGATTGTCGAGTTTGCACTTGTGACCAGTGCAATGGATGAGCATGGAAATAGCTATGGTTACAATGGAGAGGAACCACATACGGAAACTTTGTATGTGGATAATGATTATCCTTTAGCGACTTATATTCCCCCGAGCGATGGTAATGGTGATCCGATTGACGAAAATGTCTATTTGAACACCAATTATGTTCAAGAACTCACTTTCAACATTGACGATATTGTAGGAGACAAATTGGACGAGCGAGGGCTCACTTTCTACAACTCGGCAACCGGTGTTACTAATGATTATGACGCTAACTCACATTTTTCAAGTAATACAGAGGATCATTTTAAGGTAAAACTATGCTCTGGAGACAAATGTAGCAGTCAAGGTAATATTATTAGTCCAGAAGATGGTAATTGGGTGGTGTATGTTAATGCTGAAGACAATCTGTCTAATATAGTTAACCGCCAGACGACCAATGCCCCTCAATTTAGTGTATTACTTGATTCAAAAGGTCCGGTAGTAAACGGATCTAAAATTATTAACCACTTAGGTGGTAATACTAGCTGGGTACCTGATATTACTTGGAGCTTGAGTCCAGGGAGTTTGGTTGAAGTCGATATGAAGTCAGAGTCTGGCAGGCGTTTCACTTTGCAACATTACGAAACAGAACCTGAAGAGAGTACTGAGCCGTATCTATTAGGCATGCAGCCTAACGTAGAGGTGAGACTAGTTGCGGAGGCATTTAAATATAATGAGAAAAACTTCTTCTACGTAACAGCAACAGACAGTTCTTTTCCATCGGGAACACACAGTGGTGAATTTGAATTCTTGGTCGACAACAAGGGACCAGTAATTGAATTAGCTGACCCTTGGGTTTTAGACACTAATTCAGGTGAAAGCTATGTTCTTGGTACCGCATTTACTGTAAAGCTTACATCAGTATCTGACGACTCTGATGTATCTAAGGTTGAACTTTGGCAACAAGGTCAAAACGCTGCAATACGTTCAATTGACCCCAAAGATCCAACGCAGCCCTTTGATATCGAAATTACAGAAACGCAAAGTGACACTATAGTGATTGGCGAAGACAGAAAGGCTAACCTGTACCTCAAAGCCCTAGACGAATATGGGTTTGAATCTGAAACAGAAATTAGAACTGTTCTGCTAGATCGTGAAGGCCCATCACTAAAGTTAAATGCGTTTGATCCGGAAAGTTTCTATCTTGGTGATTATGTATTCAATCTTTCAGCCCAAGATTTAAATGATAGGGGAACACCATCATCAGACGGTGTTAACAATGAAACATTAGAGTATTGGACTTTCAAAGAAAACCCCTCTGATGCAAGCACCTTAGTTGGTGAAGATATGAAGATTCCTTTAAGAGGTGAAAACGATGGTGATAGTGCGATTCGCACTATCAGATTAGGTGGTTCCGACATTAGAGGGAATACGACAAGCATAGATTATGTGGTTAAAGTTCAAAACTCAAAGCCCACTATTAACTCGGTTACTTTCACATATGAAGATGGCACGCCAGTTTCTTCTGGTGGCCAGATACAAATTACTCGTGTTGAACCTGTAATTATAAGTATTGATGCTGAAGATGAGAGCGGGATCCCGCTAGTTGAAGGTACTTATAAATATGGGGAACAAACCAACAATATCTCATTTTCTCAGAAAGGTGGCCTTTGGGAAGCTAGGTTGACAGAGGCAGATCTAACGGAAGATGGTGCCTATCAGTTGGAATTCAAAGTATATAATAACGTTCGCTATAGCTCTGAACAAGAAAGGCCTGTTTCCGAACGGTCAGAAAGTATCAATGTGCAACGTCAAGGTGTTGCTCTGTCAATCGTAAAACCGACTGACTTCCAAAGTCATATATCGGGAAGTACCCTTAATGTTGAATTTGGCCCTGCGGGTGAGGTAAAAGCAAAAACATTAGAATGTTGGGTTAGAGAGAATTACACCTCAGACGGTGTGCCGGAAGATGGTTCGAACAATGCTTATTCAGGTGTTATAACTAATCCTCAAGAAAATTATAAGTGTAGCATTACAACTGATGTGAATATGTCTGTTTCACCTGTGGTTTTGATAACGAAAACAGTAGGAACGAATGATACTGAAACAGTCAATAAATTCAGCTTTAATATGATGGATATCGATGCCCCTACGGTTGAACAAGACACATATCAATTTACTGGCAATGACGTTGGTTTGAACGCCGAAGGTAAGAAAGTTCTGAGCTTAACATTGAGCTTCAAAGACAATCTTTCTGGTGTGGATATTAGTGATGGTAACGAACCGTTATTGGTAAGAAATCGATTAAATGTGTCTTTTGAACCAAATAGTTGTAGCTCTAAATTGGGTATAACGACATGTACGTATAGAGAGTTGTATGCCGATATCCTCTCTCCGGGGGCGTTACAGCACTTATACACGATTAAGAACTTGTCTGATGTCGCCGGAAACTTAGGTTCGGATCATGCGTTAGAATTATTGCTTCCAGCCCAAGGCGATTTAGAAATCGCTATTACCAGCCCTGCTGAAGATACTATTATTCGAGGTGAGACCCTTGAAATGAAATTCAAGGTGAAGGTTGGACAAAATTCTGATCTTGAAAATGTCGTCGCAACTCTAGATGGTGCGTCATATAATTTGAATGATAACCCAGAGAACTTTGGCCCTTTCACTAAGTGTGAGGATGACTATTCTTGCTCGACGTTTACCGCGCCATTAGATGACAAACTAGATGGTCAATTTATCAAGCCTAAAATTCAAATTATTGATGTATGGGGAGAGTCTATAAGCGATGAAGTCAGCGTAATGGTCGATAATAGCCTACCAAATGTTGACGACACTGTATCCCTCAATGAATCTCCGGATGATTCTAGCTTAGTTAGATTTCAGTTTTCTGTGTGGGATGAAGGTAGCGGTATAGCAAAGGTTAAGTACACAATAGTTAATCCTAAATATGTATTTGATAAAGATGACATTGGCGACAATTCACACCTTTATTTTGATCTTCCAAAAACTGAGTTAGAAGAGTTGAATTCGATACGAGTCAATGTCGAAGCAACTGACAATGTAGGTTGGACTCAAAATAAGACGATTGATATTGACATTAGGATACCAACTATTGATTTGGCTTTTGATGGAATAACGAGTTTACAAGGGGGTAAGCTTGCTTTTACTAATGATAGCCAAGCGTTCACCATTACCTCTGAAGAGGGAGAGGATGTAAAGGCTGCTTCCTATGCTATAGATTTGGTTCCAGTTTCAGGTAACACGATTAAGTTTTCTGGGAAAATAGCCTCTTCAACAGCTTCAGATACGATGACTTTTGATATCGATGCTCAAGCTGAGTATATGCAAAAAGTAACCGTAACCGATTCTATCGGGCGAGTTATTATTGACTTTAATGTGCTCAACAAGACTTACGATGCTGAAGGCATCGCATCCATTGTTGATTACCAAGCACCGGTCATTTCAAGTATCACCAGTACTCAGGATTCGATGATTCCAGAGGAAGGGCTATATTATTTGGATGTAAGAGCATACGTCTTCGATAAAAATCTAAGCAGTGTTGGTTCTACTGCGGAAAACGGTACCGATGCCCCGGTAAACCCACAATCAATTGAAGAACCGACCAAAGACGGTGACCCTTACTTGATACGTTATCTTTTATCTCCTGGCGATTATCTAATAAATGTAACGGCAGACGATTTAGTTGAACACCAGACCGAGAAGTCACTAAATACAAAAGTTGAAGCAGCAAGTATTCCAGAGCTAACAATATCAACGGCAGCATCAATGCCTTTGGCTGGTGGCGTTGAAATTCCACTTTTGTTTACCTTCACTGAAGAGGTTAATCAATTTGAATTTTCAGATGTAGAGATTTAAGCAAGTGATGGCAATGATACAGGCGAGTTGAAGCAAGCATCATGGAGTACAACAGACAATATAACTTGGTCGGTCAATTACATAACGCCTGAAAAAAAGAACAAAAACATAACCATACGAGTCGGTGATAATAGTTACGAAAGCGTAAATACTATCCCCGGTACAGGGGATAGTTTGGTTTTGGGGATTGAGGGTGTGTTACCAACCCTGTCTAGCGTGACATTTGATCCAATGCATCAGCAAGTAGGCAAAGATGTACAAGTAGCCCTTGAATTTGATAAGGAATTACAAGAAGTAACGGCCATGCTTGGTGGTAATCAAATCAACTCACTAACTGCTACGGCTGATAAGAAAGTTTGGAAGGGTAACGCTCGAGTGCCTGATACTAATGAATTAACAGTGGCTTTGATTACAGAGCAATACAAAGACCTAGTGGGTAATGTGGGCACGCAAGACAGCACACACTCGCTGCCTATCACGCCAACGTTGGACATCACACCGGTGGGCAGTGTGGACGGCAGCAATGCCGCGAACTTGGCCTTCTCAGGCACCTCGACCCGTTTTGATGGTCAAGAGCTTCGCCTGGCAGTGAAAGCGCAAGACAATGAGACGGTATTGAAAAATGGCGTTACGACCGTAGCAAGCGGTGGGGCTTGGAGCAGTACGGTGGATATCAGCGATCAACCGAACGGCAGCTACACCGTTATTGTGACGGACACCAACGCTGCAGGCGTGCAAGTAAGCGAAAGCGCAAGCTTTACGCTCGCGCAAGCGGTACCGACGTTAACGAGCGTGACGTTTAACCCAAAACACCAAGCGATAGGTCAGAGCGTATCGGTCAGTCTTAAGTTCGATAAAGCGCTGCAAGCGGCCAGTGCCGAGTTAGGTGGTACGGTCATCTCGCTGACGCAGAGTGCGGACGGGCAATGTCGATGTATTAGTCGCGACGTCGTCTGATTTGACGGTGGATTTGGTGGTGAAAGATTACCAAGACTTATTGGGTAACGTGGGGGCGCAAGACAGCACACATTCGCTGCCGATTACGCCAACTATTAGCATCTCTGCGATCAACAGCGGTAACGATGTTAACGAATCAGAGTCACCCACATTGATTCTCGATGGTACTACGGTTCGTTTTTCTGAAGGTGATAAGTTGAGCCTAAGTGTCACAGACAGTGGGGGAGTTAAAGTTTCAGATGCTGAGGTGCTGGTTAGTGAAAACGGAGTTTGGCAATATGAACTGACTCTTGATCCAATCGAAGGTGGGTCTGTGACGGTGTCACTACATGGTGCCAATGCACTTGGAGCCGATGCTACTTTGGTTGAATCTACATTTACATTAAATAAGGATGTGAACGCTGCAGTGGTCGTAGTGCCAAGTTTATTACGACAACTGCTTATTTACGACAAGGGCACAAAACTAGCAGCGTAACGCTAATCGTTATATGGAAGATTAGACAAAGGTCTGCCTATTCGGCAGACCTTTTTTGCAAATGTATCTCAGGTTGTAGGAATTTGATTATGCACAGTGGACTTAATCATTTTTATTACCCTCAATTTTATTAAGAAAATTATTGTATACCAGTGCCCAATATTGATTAGCTTAGTGATGCTGAGTCATTGAAATTAAAATTATTTTGTTTTTCCTATTTCATTATTTAGTCATATTTTCAGTCAGATAACCAATATAACTGGTGATGTAATCAGAATGGCAATTGTATAGATATTTTGCATGGTAGTTTTTGGTGTTATCCCTATAAAAGTGCCATCTTGATATTAAATGCATAATATATATAGTGTTTATATCACATCGTTATTTGATGTGGTGTTCTGCATTTTGGTACTTTAGTACCACCCTTTTAAGCCAATTTAGTGTTCCAAAATAAATCCTATTTATATTGGCTAAGTTTATGTGGGAATTTATTCCCACTTTTTTTCTCTTTTACAGATGAGAAAATGCTCAATATAACCTTCTAAATCGATGAAATGCTTCCACCAGATATGTGTGTTTAGTCTAGTTAGTATTTACTTAAGTACGCAATGAAATGATTGTTATGTGACATCCGTTCAAATTTATTTGCCTTTTTAGTTGGTCAGACGAAATGACTATTTATCCTGTTTAATTAGCTTTATTGCTAGTGTTATGGTTTTTGACGATACTCCTTCTAATCTATTGAAATTTATAACCATTACGCGTAGAATTTATTTAACCAAATCGTTTTTTAAGCCTTATCAGCTTAGTTATCACCGCAACTATATATACCTGTAGGTTGTGGAGAATCCAAATGCACTTAGTTTGCAAATTTATATCTAGTTCGTCTCTCAGTACGAACGACCTTCAATATGTCTTAACACCGGATGAGTGTGTCGGGCTATTTTCGCGCGTGCGCACCCCTAAAGACATCTTGGCTCAATTACCAAGCACTCTGCTTCAGCAGATTACTGCGTCGGCTAAAAAAAATGTCCACAGCCTGCTCAATGCTATTCGAGTAGAACTTGTAAAAGCGAACTGGGTTTGTCTTTCATCCAATGTGAGACGTCGTCCACTAACGAGTAAGCAGCTAGCAAATTTCCCCCGACTGAAATTACATGTCGATCGGGTGAGCAATAGTACTGCAGAGCGCGTTCACAAAGCTAACTACCAGCAAGTTGTCGATGATGTACCTTTGGCTCGTCACTACAACTTCTCGCCGGTTGAACCTTCCCCTGAACATAAAATCGTCGTTGAGTTTGCTGGTCAGTGGTCGAGTAATGCTGGCTGTCTGATGTTAGGAACTACCGATACTCAAAAAGAAAAAGTGACGGTAGGTAAGTCAGATCGAGAAAATAAACACCGAAGCCTCGCTACATTTAAAGATCTTGAATTAGAGCGTAAAACGCTATATATCAAAATCCCTTGTTCCGATCAGCCTCAGCCAATTTTGCTTAAACTCGCCGAAGACCTGCAGCCCGTTGATAAAGAAACGCAGATGGAAGAGTGGGATAACGTGTTGGTGCCGGTAGTTCCGCTATACAAATCGGGTTCTTCATGGGATGGCTACACGTCGGGGCGTGTTTACATTATTTGGAATGGGGAAGTTTGGCGCGAACTACAGGTAACAAATGATGGATATTTTGCTGATGTAGACATGAGCAATAGCCGAAAAAAAACAACGGAGACAAGACACGTCAATATTGATGGCTCTTCGTTGTTCCCCGGAGAGAATGTTGCTTTTGAACGGTTCACCATTTTGCAAGATGGAGTAGAAGTGTTTAGCGGCGAACTAGACATCAATGAGCAGGCAAGAGTGTTTAGTTTGGTCGCAGAGGAGGTCGAGATCAAGTTCGTTGGTTTTGAACATGAGCAATTGATGGTTCCGACACATCCTAGCCCTATGAAAGCCTCTTCTACACTGAGTGATGAGGTTCTGGGCTATCCGCTACCTCACATCTGGATACCATACAAAATCAAAGGTGAGTGCCAAGGCGTTTACCTGTATTACGCATCTCAAGCATTAAGTGATGCTGCTATTTCTGAATTAGAAAGCAATTATGAATCGATGGCTGTTTCACTAGCTGAAACGTCAGACTACAGCAGTAATCAAGAATTTACTCAACAAACCGTTTTTGCTTTGCCTGAGCTCTCTGAAAGTCAAAAAGTGAAGGCGGTTGTGAATGTACAGAACGATTGCAATGTCGCCGCAGTCAATATACCGCCTCCTGGAAGTGAGATCATATTACGCTATCGTGTTCTTAGCTCCACTGATCAACCCGATGACTATTTTATGTTACAAAACGACGAGCATAGTTGGTCGCAAAAAGCATATTTTCGTTGTGCCAAGGTCGATGAAGATGGCTATCTCAATTTACGATTTAGTGGCTGGCCTGAAAAGGTTAAAGAAGTCGATATTTTAAGGGGAGCTCATGCATCACGAGGGATTGAAACTCCCGAAACGTTTAAGTTGCGCGAAAAAGTAAAAGTTACGGATTTATTAGGCTAAAAAATGAAAAAAACACTACTAATAACGTTATTAGGCTTAGCAATCATTGGTTGTAATGATCAATCTCAACAGAGTGCTTCCCCTATTTCGAGTTCTGCGCAAACAGAGCAAGAAAAACACCCAGATCGCGTTTATGTCGGCGAGCAAAACTACTACGTAATGGAATCGGCAGTTACCAATGAGAATTGGGTATCCGATGACGAAATACAACCTATGCCGGGTCAGTTTCCTAAATACTATGTCTTTAATTCAGATGAATGGCCTAAGGAAGACATTAACGATGCTAGCTCTTATGATCTGCCGCGTTTTCAGTTTGCATGGGACAATGATGATGATGACAGGGTGAAACTGAAGATTTGGAGCATGAAGACGGATGGTACAGATTTACGTTTAGTGGTTCCAGATACCAAGGTTGATGGCATTGTACTTATTCGACGCTCTCCTAACTTGCGTTATGTTGCTTGGATAGATAGGGGAACTGGCAAGTATGTTTATGACTTACAAACGGGTGTAAAAACGCGAGTGATGGGAGGTGGCTCTCCTGGCATGGTTTGGTCAGAGGATAGCCGTTATTTATATTTTCATACCATGCCGGGACAGAATTTTGATGTTGATAACGCGCGTTGGAATTCTGAAACTGGCGAAATTGAAGCGATTGATTTTGGAGTTGGACCTTACGCTGTCCTGAAAAATAAGACGATAATGAATCTAAGTTACACAGGGGTGTTTAAGCGAGATTTAACGAACAATGCTCTGAAACATATAAGTATTAATCCAACAGGTAAGGTTCAGCAAAGAGAGTGGTTGAAATTTCGGGGTATGAGTCCAACGGGTCGATATGCTTGGGGCCAAAATAATCAGAATAGATTCATTTTTGATATTGAAAATGAAACTGTAAAAAAATACGACAAAACCGAATATGTGGGTTCAGGGATATTAGGAAAAGATGCTCGATTCAGTGCACATGACCGCGTATCTC
Source organism: Vibrio sp. 10N.247.310.23 (assembly GCF_041467155.1). Taxonomy (NCBI): domain Bacteria; kingdom Pseudomonadati; phylum Pseudomonadota; class Gammaproteobacteria; order Vibrionales; family Vibrionaceae; genus Vibrio; species Vibrio sp. 10N.247.310.23. The sequence continues at coordinate 69,934 of NZ_JBFSTZ010000019.1, forward strand.
GTATGACTGTCGTCGATCGCGAAACACATCGACGCTGGCAATGGTATGCGTTGGGTACTGGCGAAATAGGCGTTAACTCTAATATGAGCTTATACAATGGCTTGGTAAATGATGGTCTTTGGTTTAAGGAGAGTGAGTAATGGACGACGTATGTACTTACGATAAACCGATGTATTTACTGGGTGTGTATTTTCAAGGTGAAGCTACAGATGTGGGTAGCGAGTTCAGTAATTGGAATACAGTGTCAGACTTAACCAGCGTAGATCAAGTAAAGAATGTTCGGCCTATCCCATTTACCCCAATACTAATAGATGCTCTTGCCCAAGACTCTGTAACTTTGCCTAGGTTCTGGGGAAGTGACCAATATGGCAGGCTATGTAACCTATCGTACTTAGGTGAAGCTGAAGATAGTAAAAAGCAAGTACTTCTTCGCCATAATAGCCCCATCACAACGATTGATATTAATCAAAGCTATGAGATGTTGTTTCCGCCCACCAATTTAATTGGTCAATTAGCGCAAAAATCGTCATCTGTTGTTGAACTAAAAGAAACAATGAAATCACTGTATACGGAGATGAGTTGGAGAAACGTAGCGAAACGGTTTAGCCCTACCAAAATTTCTGTAAAACAACTTGCAAAGCCTTATATTCAGGAGCATGGGCAGCCCCTTTCTCAAGAAGAAGAAAACTACAACCAGTGGTATGCAGATATCCAGTTATCTGGCGTTGAGGTTATTGAGGGGTTTGTTGTACCCAGTGTTAATACTGTTAGTATCGTGTTTAGCAGCGATATTTACATAGGTGCGGAAGTCTCATTAATAAAATATTGCAGCACACTTGGCAATCAGCAAGAAACGTCAGAGGTCGTATTGGAAAGAGGCGTCGTGAGCCAGCCTTTTTATGATGATGAAGATCAAGAGTCGCAAGAATTTAATGACACTTTGCCATCTGTATCATTTAATCTACCTTCGGTTATTGAACCTGCGAATTCTGAGTCAACCTCAGAAGATGATCACATCGTGCTGGGTGATGGTTTCTACGGTCTGAGGGTTCAGTTCTTTGTTCAGGACTATCTTAAAGAAAACAAGCGTCTTCAAAATAAGTTTCCTGAAGTTATTCAGTCTGGACGACTAAGGTTTGAACGGAATAAATTGTCAGCAGTCACTGGCGTAGCAGATCAGGATTGTTATACCTACGAATTGAACGAAAAGGTAACGTTTAAATCAATCAGCGGTTACGGAAAACTCGCTATTGTGTGCGGCGACATGATCTCTCTTGAAGAGTGTTTGTTTTATCAGTACCCCCAAGCATTACCCTCCAATTACAGCGAGTTAATGACAAAAACCGGTAAATCGGTTCCTCTTAGCGGCACGGGTGTTAATACAATCGGTTTAGCTTCAGCAATCAAAAAGAACGCAGAAAGTCTGGCTGAAGGTTTTCTGATGGGAGGGAATCCATTTTCAGAAAACCTAAAAGCAACGATGTTCAGTGTAGCTAAAGGGATCTGGTCGGACATTGAGCATCAGAAATTGCCTGATTTAATGACCAGCAGTGTTGCACTCGCTTTTGGCTTTTCAGCATTTAAAGAAAGCCGTAAAGAATTGACCAAAGCGATAAGATTTGCCAATAAGGGGCTCGACTTTAATCAAGCGGCAGCCTTGGCGTTTCGCAAGAGCGGTATGAACATCTCTTTTATTAAGCGCGAACTCGATGTGATAAAAGCTAGCTTGATCACGGATACGTTCAGCGAGAACTCAACACGACTTGCGAGGTCATGGTTTAATGGCTCCGTTATGGAGAAGATGAACCGAGCATTTCCAATTCTTGAATCTGGCTCTAGCTTAGTTGACTTGTACGATTTGGTGCAAAAAGAAAACGAGCTTGAGAAGAAACCTCTTGAAGCCAAAGAAGATTTCGATGCTGTATCTCAAAGTTACCTTCAATCTATTTCAGTTATTAAAGCGTATCAACAATGGGCACAAGCGTTAGACGATGCTAAAAACGTCATCAATGGTAGCGATGGTGAGGAGATAGCCCACATAGTTGAGGACAGCCAAGGGTTAGCGATTCATATCAACTTTAAGTTCAACGAATGGCAACATGGCAATGAGCACGGCAAGCTGAGAACAGACATTAAACAAGTGTGTAAGAACTTGTCGCTATTGATGCTAGATAACCCAAGCTACAAGGTATCGATAGAAGGGCATGCTGGTAGGATTGGCTCTTCTGATGCGAACGATCTTGTTGCTGCTAATCGTGCAAAAACTGTTACCAACGCAATAACCTCCATTGACTCTAGCTTGGAAGAAAGGGTTTACACGGCGTCTTATGGAAATACTCAACCGCTTACGGCTGATAGTACCAAGAGCGATATGTCACAGACCGGAGACAGTGCCCCAGCAGCTTTAGATCGACGAGTTGAAGTTCGATTGATTATTCCTAACTATCAAGTTGTTTTACCACCGAGCCGCAGCGGAATGGTGGAATTAGAGAAAGCACGTCAGTTGAAGCAAGCATTGGATGTTGGCTTAGATGATACGCAGAAGGCGCAAGTCGCGGCGGTGTTAACCACTCTTAGCGGGTTTGCGATGTTTACTCCGCTAGCTCCGCTTGCTGCGGGTATTTTGTATCTAAAGTCCGGAGCAGAGCTAGCAGACTGTGGGTTATCTGTGTTGGACGAGCTCATTACTGAAAAAGCCTATTCTGACTTTAAAGGACGTTATCAGAATATCGACCAACTAAACCAGTTAGGTAAAATCCATATCCGAGTTCTTCAACAGTACAGAGATTTAAAAGTAACGATTGAGCGTAGTGAGATAAAGACACGTGATGAAGTTGAGTCTCATCTGAAGAATAAAGAAACGGTGCAAGAGCTGCAGAAACGATTTTTACTCCGTGCTCTTGCGCTTAATGGGCTCGTGGAACTGCTTGCTCGAATTTCGCTTTGGAACCCTAATGTTTCTAAGTTGCAAGGGCTGCTTGAGGAATATCGAGTTAAGGATTACATCGATGTTTACGTTATCAACGATAACTGGGAGGCCCCGTTAAGTAGCTACAACACCATGGCTCAGAATTGGATACAACGAGTTAGGGATGATAAGTCAGGAGCAAGTGCTGCCCGTGCTTTTGCGCAATCTTGGAAAAATGAACATTCGCCACAATTGTCACCTTTGTTGAAGAGAGCTCGTATTCAAGGGGAGTTCAATAAAGGCTTCCCTGTACAAGCCCGTCTATATCAGGGGGATGCGGACAATGGCTTTAACGATTTCGCAAACATGTTCGATAACAATGTGGAGTCTGTTAAATCGGACGATATCGGCTTCAGCCGTTTATTAGTTGATAGTAGAGGGGATGGGATTTCTTGGAAGCCATTTGACGAGTGGATTTCCCCAAACAAAACCAATCGAATTACGCCTTTTACACGTGTTAAGGTTCAGATTGTTTTATCAAGTAATGCCTCTAAATCTAAGAAAAAGATATTCAAGACAAAGCTGCAATACTGTTGTGAACGGTCGCTTTGGGACTTTAAAGGGCCAAGCTTTGAAGTTCTGATGGCGCCGCGAAAAGCGGATGATCTAACTTTGTGCGGGAGCAACGATAAGCTAAAAAGTTACTTTGACCAACACGCAGTTGAAGAGCATCTGACATGTGTTGAATTTGAGCCAACATATTGGTTCGGCGAATATGAAATCCCAGGTCTTAAGCCTTTATACTCAAATTACGAGATGCAAAGCTTCGATAAATGGAAACAAAGTGGAGAAGCTCGCTCAATGCAATACTATTTCACTGCTGATGGGAATACGTTGTCTCTAGCAGGTATTGAACAGCAGTTATTCAAGTTTAACTATGGTGTCGATGACAATAACACCTATGGTAAGCAGTGTTATCTGAATGACGATGGAGAAGTCGAGGTTGATGGTTTACCACTTGTTCTATACGACGGTCTGGCGAATAGGCAAGTAGTGATTAACGAATATGATTTACTAATCGAAGAGTTTGTTAAAAGTACTTCTGCTAAAAAATCTGAAGGTATTGCACCGTATCTAAAAGGTGATGTTTCGATCTTTAGTGCTGTTTCGAAAGGCAGTGGTTTTGAGTGGTTCGATGATAGAGCACCAAAATCCTCTGTACTTGATTGGTCTAATGATAAACCAGTTACTATATATGTCGCGTTTCTTTCCGAAGGAGGCGAAAAAGATGTGTACAGACGTATGATGGGAGAGAACTATCAGGTGCCAATGCGTTTATCTTTGTCGATTGAAGAGCAAGAGTCGATGTTTTCAAAAGACACGACTGAAGGGCCAAGTTTCTTCGGTTCACTGCTGGAAGTTGGTGAATACACTTATAAGAAAGATGTCCCTTCTCCTTATGCAAAAGTAGAAATCAAAGAGGTCAATTTCACTGATACTAACTCCGAACTTGCATCTGGGTTGGGAGCTTTTGTGGAGGAGTTTCAGTCGAAAGTTAATGTAGATCCCAATAGATACCTAGATCCATTTAGTGACCGTAGAACGCTACATATTGTTAAGTTTGAGCTTAGATACACCTCTCCTACTGGACGACGAGTGCCTACTTTGAGGCCATTTGGTCCTATTGTAGACAAGATAAAAGCAGAGTTCTTACCGGTGCATATTTCGGTATCATCGTTATCGCAAACGGGGCTTGCACCCGGCGTAGGGGAGTATCCTATAAAGCAGCCTCAGAAATTGTCTTTGCCTGGTGGTCAAAAATACAGTGTGCAAGGGATGCCTTGGATGGAGATTGAAGGCGATGCTTCTCGAATGAACGATTCAGCTTTTCTCTATTGGCAAAAAGAGTTAGCGAACAACCCGGTGAAACGAAAAGCGTGGATCGAGGATTGGATTGTGAAAGAACCGATGAATGTAAGCGTTCCGGAACAAAAATCAATATAAAAAAACCGCCTTCGGGCGGTTTTTTTGTTTCTATCGGACTGACTGAACACTCTGTTGTAATTGTTTTCTCTTTGCCTCAGCCCGCTGCAGAAATATCGTATTTCTTCATCTTGTGATTGAGTGTACTTAACGGGAGCGATAGTTGTTCAGCCGCTCGTTTCGTGTGCCAATTACAAGAGTTTAAGCAGTCGATAATCACAGTTCGTTCATATTGACTGACGACCTCTTTTAGGCCAACTGCGACATCGTCATCTCCTAGAGGTTCAGGTTCGAACGTGGTTTGAATTGCCGATGTAGTTGGAGCAACAACTTGACGGTGTTCTACCTCTTCAGGGATCTGTTCACCAAACTCAATCTGAGTAATAGTTTCGAAATCTGATAATAAAACCGATCGCTCAATGATGTTTTTAAGCTCACGCACGTTACCGGGGTAGGTATAAGTAAGTAGTTGGTTTCTCACATTAGCACTCAATCCCGGTGATTGAGGCAAGCCTAACATCGTCGTGGTGTGCTGAACAAAGTGCTCGGCAAGTGGGATAATGTCCGCTTGTCTGGATCTCAGTGGTGGTAAGGTGATGGGAAATACGTTCAAGCGGTAGAACAAATCGGCCCTAAAGCCTCCGTCTTTAATCTGTTGCATTAAGTTACAGTGTGTCGCAGCAATGACTCTAACATCCACTTCAATCTCTCTGCTGGCGCCTACAGGGCGAACTTTACGTTCTTGTAGCACACGTAGCAGTTTAGCTTGAAGTAGCATTGGCATATCGCCAATTTCATCTAGGAATAGGGTACCACCGTTTGCTGCTTCAAATAAGCCAACTTTGTCCTTGTCTGCACCGGTAAATGAGCCCTTTCTGTGCCCGAAAAGTTCGGATTCCAGAAGTTGTTCAGGAATTGCGGCACAGTTCTGAACGATTAATGCTTGGTCAGAACGATTCGAGTTTTCGTGAATGTATTTTGCAATGACTTCTTTACCCGCACCCGTCTCGCCTCTAAGTAAGACGTCGACAGGCAGAGAGAGCACCTTATCAAGTCGGCTCAATACATTGACCATCTCTTCACTTTCAGCGATCGGACCTTGATAGGTTTTCTTTGTCCGCTTTTTTAGCTGAGTATTTTCACGGACCAATGCTTGGTTATCGGCGCTTAAACTCTTAATCACTTGTCCATATTGCTCTAACCAAATGGCATGGCGAATATTACTTGCCGCCATTCGGCAAAACTCGGTAAGTGCGGTTTCGTTATCGATAACGCTTAAATCGAGCAAAACCAATAATCCAATGGTTTTGCCTTCATCATCAATCAATGGCCAAGCAAGTAAGTTGTTGCTTTTTAGACCTAACGTTTGCTCGGTTTGATAGATGCCTTCGCAGTCATAACCATTGTAAGTGTATAGCTCATTGATCAAGACAACTTCGCCGTTACGTACGGCGAAGTTGAATGGGTCGGCTTCACTTACTGTGTCTAACTGCAGAGGCTCCCAAGGATGTGAGGCAATGACTTTTTCATGGTGGTGTGCGGTGCTCGGAATCAAGGCTTGACCGGTTTGGTCAAGCACGTAAATGATGCCATGTTTCGCGAAAGTCATTTGCCTTGCTGCTGTGAGAACGGCATCCAAAGTTTGAGCTAACTGGCTGCGATCAGCCAGAGATTGGCTGATCGCAAGTAGGGCGTTACTAAGCTCACTATGGTTAGCTGAACGCATAGGTTAGAGTTCCTTGCTCGTCCACAGAAACTTCAATTTGAGTATGTGAATCATCCTTGTCATTCACCAGTAGTTGAGTCGAAAGCTGCGGCAATAGTTGACGGTTAATAACGGCATCAATATTTCGAGCTCCCGTCTCTGCAAGGCGGCAGTTGCCTAATACGAATTCCACTAAGTTATCACCATAGCAAAGTGCCAGTTTGTGGTGGCTTTGTAGGCGCTCAGACACTTTCTTCAGTTTATGATGGATGATATCAGTCATTGCTGCGTCTGAAAGTGGAAGGAATGGCAACACGGACATACGAGCCAACAAGGCTGGCTTGAAGTGTTGATTCAACGTTGGGCGAATGGCTTCAGCGACGATATTGGCATCAATGTCTTTCGCTTGGTGAACTAAAGACTCAATCTCATGAGTCGCAAGGTTACTTGTCATGATGATGAGTGTATTTTTGAAGTCGATGGTACGACCTTCGCCATCATTTAGCGTGCCTTTGTCGAACACTTGGTAGAACAGGTTGAGTACTTCTGGATCTGCTTTTTCAACTTCATCTAAAAGAACAACAGAGTAAGGGCGCTGACGAACTGCTTCGGTCAGCATACCGCCTTCACCAAAACCAACATAGCCAGGAGGAGAACCAATAAGACGAGAAACCGTGTGTTTCTCTTGGAACTCAGACATGTTGATGGTTGTCATGAAGCGTTCACCACCAAACATCTGATCAGCGATAGCGCGAGCGGTTTCTGTTTTACCTACACCACTTGGGCCAACCAATAAGAAAACACCCGTTGGTGCTTCTGGGTTACCTAATCCCGCTTTTGCGGTTTGAATACCTTCAGCAAGCGCATCAATGGCAAATTCTTGGCCTTTAATGTTTTGGATTAGGTTTTGTTTCAAGTTTAAGGTTGCTTGCGACTCATCTTGAAGCATCTTACCAATAGGGATGCCTGTCCAATCAGAAATTACATGACTAATTTCGTCGGGACCCACTTCATAGTGAACGAGTGGATTGGTACCGCGCACGTTATCTAAACGTTCGTTACAAGATTGAATAGCTTCGCGAGTCTGCTCTTCAGAATATTCATGACAATTTGGTTTGTCACTTGTTAGTGCGTCATCATCTTGAACCGTATTGTCAGCTATAGGAGCGCTGTCTTCTTCAGTCGAAGGAGTCGTAAGGCTATAAAGATGGCTACGCAGTTCAATGATTTCTTGAATAAGAGATTGTTCTTTCTTCCATTGAACTTGAAGGGTAGCTTGTTCTTCGGTGGCCTTTTCAATCTTCTCTTTTAGATCAGGAATTAAAGCGGCGCTGTGTTTGTCACCGGTTTGCTGCAGTTGGTCACGCTCAAGAGCTTCGAGCTCGCGATTCGCAGCTGCAATTTCTTGATGTAATGTTTCAACAGGTGCCGGTGTTGCATTAAGACTAATATTGACGCGAGCACAAGCCGTATCTAACACGTCGATTGCTTTATCTGGCAGTTGGCGTCCAGTGATGTAACGATCAGCTAAGTTTGCTGCGGCAGTGATTGCGTCGTCACGTACGTATACGTTATGTGACTTTTCATAGGCTGGTCTTAAGCCTCGGATGATCAATGCGGCTTGACTAGCCGATGGCTCATCGAGTTTTACTAGTTGGAAACGGCGCGCCAGAGCTGGATCTTTTTCGAAATATTTCTTGTATTCAGACCATGTGGTGGCAGCAATTGTTTTTACTTCACCACGTGCTAGAGCGGGTTTAAGTAGGTTGGCAGCATCGCTGCCTCCAGCTTGATTGCCTCCCCCAACTAGCGTGTGAGCTTCATCTATAAATAAAATGATTGGAGTCGGTGAATTCTTCACTTCATCTAGTACTGCGTTAAGGCGTTTTTCAAACTCACCTTTTACACTCGCTCCTGCTTGAAGTAAGCCCATGTCTAGGCCGTATAGTTCAACACCTTTGAGGCAGTCTGGAACATCTCCTTCGGTAATTTTTAATGCAAGACCCTCTACCACCGCTGTTTTACCAACTCCCGGCTCACCTACGGCGATTGGGTTATTTTTTCTGCGTCGCGCCAATATGTCGATTATTTGTCGGATTTCCTGATCACGGCAGAATACTGGGTCGATCTCGCCCTTTCTTGCTTTGCCGGTAAAGTCGGTGGTGAATTTACTTAATGCCGAACCATCTTCACGTGTGTCGGTTTTTTCTGATGTCGTTGCTAAAGATTCTAGAGAGTTTGTTGTGAGTTCAGAAAAGTTACGCTTTAAGGTATCTGGGTTTACACCGTCTAAGATTGAAGCGTAGCCGTGCTGACCATAGCGTAGTGGGTTACTCACGAGTGTAAGAAGTAGGGCGCCAGAGCGAATCTGAGTTTCGGATAGATCTAAAGATGAGACCAACCAACTTTCTTGAAGCCATTCGATTAAAAGCGAAGAAAAAACGGGCTTGCTGCCGTTGCCTGTTGTGTTGGTATCTAAAGTCGAACGAATGGATTGCCTTAAAATGGTCTCTGAGCAATCGAAATGACTTAATAAGATATCAAAATCACTATTTGGCCTTTCTAATAAGCTTAATAGATAGTGTTCAATTTGCACTTCATTGGCTTTTTCCGATACGGCTAATGCAGCGGCGTCCTCTAAAGCGACTTTTACAATAGGGTGCAGACGTTGTATTAAAGAGGAAAGGTTTATATTTATCATTTTAGTTCTATTAGTTATGTATATGGGATGCAGCAATTATACTAAAATTGATAACTGGTTTTTTATTCGGTGATGAATTTACTATTGTTTATTGGTTACTTTTATTGTTTGTTTTGGCTTTTTATCTGACTAATATTCAAAATCCCGTTCAAAATAATAAATAGTCTAGGCGTTATGATTTAATTGCTAGTTTTTTTGACTTTATTTCTAATCTTCGAGATGGTTATTTTGCCTTTGTTTTTTAAATTCAATTTATTAGTATCCACGTTCAATAAATCGTTTTTCTAAACAACAAATTGTTGTTAAATATAATATTTATAACGGATAATTTATTGTAACTATCTGTATTTATTGGTTTTATAAAGTTGGCATGATGTTTGTATTAGCTTAATCAGTCGCGGTGATAAGCGATTTGGTGAATTAATGAATTATAAATTTTAAAAAGGAAATATCGATGCCAACTCCAGCATATATGTCTATCAATGGTGAAACTCAAGGTCACATTACTAAAGATACTTACTCTGCAGATTCTGTAGGTAACACTTGGCAAGAAGCTCACGTTGATGAGTTCCTAGTTCAAGAACTTGATCACGTACTAACAGTTCCACGTGACCCACAAAGTGGTCAGCCAACAGGTCAACGTGTTCACCGTCCGGTAGTAGTAACTAAAGTACAAGACCGTTGTTCACCTCTGTTATTCAACGCATTAGTGTCTGGCGAAAAGCTTCCTGAGTGTGTAATCCGTTTTTACCGTACTTCAGTACAAGGTAAGCAAGAGCACTACTACTCAATCAAGTTAATTGATGCACTACTAGTAGATATTCAAACTCGTATGAATCACTGTCAAGACGCTGCAACTTCAGATCGTGTAACTGAAGAAGTACTTAAGCTGACTTACCGTGCAATCGAAGTTACTCACGAAAACTGTGGTACTGCTGGTAATGATGACTGGCGTGCTCCACGCGAAGCTTAATCGCTTTTCGTGAAAAACAAAGGGTCAACAACTGCTGTTGGCCCTATTTCTATTATTAGTATCAGGTAAAAGATATGGTGAATGACGTAGAATTTAAGTTTGAACTGCAAGGCTCTGAGCATGATTTTCGTGTGGAGAGCTTTCAGGTAATCGAAGAGCTTTCAAAGCCTTTTCAAATCAGCCTATCATTACTTTCACTTGATCCTGATATCTCATTTGATGCACTTATCCGTAAACCAGGTAGCTTGACTCTATATGGCCAAGGTGTCAGTTCAGCGAGATGCTTTCACGGCGTAGTTAATGAAGTTCGTTACCTTGGATCGGGTAGGAGATTCTCCCGTTACCAACTGACTCTTGTTCCGCAAGCTTGGTTTTTGAGCCAAAGACAAGACTGCCGAATATTTCAACAAAAATCAGCGTCGGCGATCATCTCTGAAGTTTTAGATGATGCGTCAGTAACTGATTATCGATTAGAGCTGTCAGGCGTATATCCTTCAAAAGAATACGTGCTCCAATATCGAGAGACAGACCTAGAGTTTGTTCAACGAATTTTGGCTGAGCATGGTATGTGGTACTACTTTGAGCATACAGAAGCTAACCACACAATGGTTATTGTCGACAGTAATGATGCAATCGCTGAGTTATTGAGCTCACCACTTAACGGGTCTTATTTGGGTCCTATTGTTTATCATGCTGATGGTGGTGGTGTTGCAGATCGCGAGCATATCTCTGATCTTGAACTTGTGAATCGAGTGAAAACCGGCCACGTTACTTACACTGACTATAACTACGAGTTTCCGAAGATCCCTCAGGAAATGAGCAGCTCCGGCGAACTCGATTTAGACCTTAAATTGTTCGATTTCCCAGGGCGTTACGTTGATCCAATGATGGGTCAAGTAAGATCAAATGAATGGATGTCTGAATATGTTGTTGATAATCAGCAAGTGGAGGCGACCAGTAATGTCATGAGGCTGGCGTCTGGATACAGTTTTAGTATCAGTGAGCATCCACGTTCAGCAATCAACCGTGATTATCTCATGTTATCGGTAATGCATAGTGGCCATGACCCTCAGGTTCATGAAGATGAAACTAATGGTCTGCCAACTACATATCACAATCAGTTTGCGTGCATTCCTAGGAATGTTGAGTTTAGAGCTCCAAAACTTGAGGCTCCTTTGGTTGAAGGTACACAAACAGCGGTCGTTGTGGGGCCTGCAGGCGAAGAAATCTATACTGATAAGCTTGGACGAATCAAAGTTCAGTTCCATTGGGACCGTTATGGCGAGAGCGATGAGCATTCCAGTTGTTGGATTCGAGTGAGTCAATCAATGGCAGCACCGACTTGGGGGGCGGTATACCTACCTCGCATCGGTCATGAGGTGGTTGTTACCTTCCTAGAGGGAGACCCTGATAGGCCTTTAGTTACTGGTGCAGTTTATAACGGACTTCATTATCCTCCTTATTCGTTACCAGAGAACAAAACGCGTACAACTTTCAGAACTCAAACGCATAAAGGGACAGGCTATAACGAGTTGAGCTTTGAAGACGAAGCTAACCAAGAAGAAGTCTACATTCATGCGCAAAAGGACATGTCGACTAAGGTTTTGAATAACCGCTACCGCGACATAGGCCAAGATGAGTTTTTAAAGGTTGCACGCCATCAGACAAATGATGTTCACGGTGATCACAAAGAGACCATTGACGGACACAAGGCCACCCAAGTTAACAGCACGTTTACTGAAACTGTCGAACAAGATGTATCCGTTACTTACAACGCTAATGAAACTCAATATGTTAAGAACAACTCTGACTTAGAAATTGGAGACAATCAAATTACCAAGATTGGTAAGAATGATGATTTGGATGTTGGTGAAAACAGTAATTTAACGGTAGGTGCATCAAAAAGTTCTGATATAGGGGCCGATGATAACCAGACGGTTGGTGGCAACTTAACGGTCTCTGTTAAAGGAAACACTTCATACAAAGCCGATGGCGCGACGCAGGTCATAAGCGGTGACAAGATAGTACTGAAGACGGGTGGATCTTCATTAGTGATGAATAGTGACGGTTCTATCAAGTTATCAGGTTCCTCAATAACCATCGAAGGAAGCGATAAAGTTGTAATCAAAGGTGGAAACGTGGCGATCAATTAATGATGGAAAAACAAACCCCAATTATACAAACCATCACCGAACAGCAAGCCGAATCAACGGCTTGCTTTTCGCGTTTTGGAACAATTGTATCGATTAACGAAACTAAGAGTGGTGTTCGCGTCGATTTTGAAGGAAACCCGTTGCAGCAGCCAATTAATGCGAGGTTGGGGAGAGGGTTTAAATTAGCTGAGTTGCAACTTGCTATTGATAACAACCTTTCATGTCGTATCGAGTTTCTTAATAACGACTTTAACCTTCCTTTAGTCACAGATATCTTTTTCTCCATTGTTGATGACTCGGATGAGTTTGTACTGAGAGCCAAGAAAATGGTTATTGAAACGGAACAAGAGTTAATTGTGAGAAGTGGCGAAACAGAGACTCGTTACAGCGGCCGTGATGGCCGAATTACCACCAAAGCCAAATATGTGACTTCTCAAGCTGAGAAGGCTCAAAAAATTCAAGGCGGCACCATAGCGATCAATTGATCGTGTTACTAGATTGGATTCACGGATGCGTCAAAAAATAGGTATAGATCAACTAAACCAGCCGATTACTAATGAAGATGTGGAACTGGCCATCGCTAATGCGGAAATTACGCTCACTTTATTGAACGAGCTTCCTATCAAATGGCTGGATATGTGTAATGAAAAGCTGTCACTGGCTTCGGAGACATTCGGTTTCTTGTTAAAGCAACGCTTACAAGTACATAAAAGGGGATACCCAAGCGTTAAACTGGAGTATTTAGCGCTGGCTGAGCGTCAGATTGAAGACCTAAAAAATGTTTATTTGTCTTTCTATCGATTGGCTCCGGGATTGATTCATCAATTAAAGCAGAGCGAACCAACCATTTATGCTTGGCTCATGTTGAATTCTGAAATTGGACAAGAGCACGAAAACCTACTTTGTGGTTTATCGATACTTGATGATTTGGATTACCAAACCGCAAAATTGCTAGTTGTTCAGTCATCATTATCAGACATCGACTCTGTGATCATCGGAATGGTTGAAGGTGGTTGTAAGCTTCCCTTACTTTTCCTTGAAAGCATACAGTTACGTCAGAGTATTACTGTCGGTTTATTAAAACGTTGGCTCAAAGATAAACGATTTTCCGATCATAAAACGCATTCGTTTTTATCTTTACAAAATGATTCAGAGAGCGTCATTTGGTTAGTTGAAAATACTGCGGGCAGTCAGAATTTGTTTGAACGATTACTTGCGAAGGAAGACAGGAATACATGGTTTCGTAAGGAGTTCGGTGTATCCGTCGATGGTGTCTTTGATCCTGAAGTCATTACTTTTGCCAAACTTTTAGAACTCAAAGAGTTTTCCAAGTTTGATACGAGCGGTGCGCTGGCGCCAATTGAGTTTGTTTTACATGGCCTGAATGAGCACGTTCCTGAAATAGTTGAATTGATGTTAAGCCTTGATGAGTTCGATGGCGAGCAATGGGTTCAGGCGCTCTATATTGTCTATGGACAACGTATGCCAGTGACACCAGAAAATTTTGGCCTCGACTTTGAGTGGCACGAAATACTCATAAAGTTAACAGAGTGGGTTGAAAGTGGTGCTTACATACAAGTATCACCAAGTCGAATGGGGCAACCTTTGACCTTAGAAACCAGTATACAAGCCATGTTCGATACTCAGGTTAGTACCGTATTTAGGGTTTGGATTTGGCGACAGGTTTGTCTTCACACTCGATCATACATTCCTTGGGATTTTACTATGCCTGCTCATCAACAAAACTGGAATATCACACGATTAACTCAGAATTCAACAGCCTCAGAAAGGTTTAATCTAAGGAATAATAATGCAGTTGTGGGATATTGAGAACCATCCAGAACTTTCAATCAAAGGCCGTTTTCAACGGGACCATAATGGCAATGAGGTGTGGGTTGTCGTTGGAAAACGCTCATGGCAACTCGTAGGTTCTGTTTGGAAGGAGCAAGAAGAGGCAGAGATCTATGACGATCCTGTCTATCTGGGTGAAGCAGGGCTTTCCGCGATGAAAGCTGACCAAGAGTTCTCAGTTGTTAAAACCAACACAGATGTACTGATTTTCGGTAAGGCCCGAAGCTACGCGAAAAAGGCAGTTACGTACCATGAGTGTCGGCTTTTGATTGATGGCCATATCGACAAAACCATATCGGTACTTGGTGATAGGCAATGGATTGAGCACGGAGGTAGCGTAACGCTAAGTAAACCACTCCCATTTGTGGAAAAAGAGATGGACTTCTCCTGTGCTATCGGAGGCGATTTAAGAAACCGGCTCGGCGGAGGTATTGCTGATACTAAAGGGGAACTATTGAAACAGAAGGTTCCTTCGGTTTTTTATCCTACGGAAGATTGGAGTGCGACACCCAAGAATACACGGGTTGCTGGATTTGGCCCGTTAGCCCCATTTTTCGGGGCTCGTCAGCAATATGCTGGCACTTTTGATGACGATTGGCTAGAGAATAGGAAACCTCTTTATCCCGTAGACTTTGACCAGCGTTTTTATCAGAGTGCGCCACTAGACCAACAATGCAAAGGCTTCATATCTGGCGGTGAACGATTGATGATGAGTGGCTTTTGCCATAATGATGCACTCTCTTTCCGTTTCCCCAAAGAGATGTATGTAGCAGAAGCTCAATTTAAAAATGCCAACTATCAAGTAGATATGCCTATTTCTACGGTTTTCATTGATACAGAGGCTCGCATACTTTCAATCAGTTACAGCGCTGCCTTTCCATGTCAAGGCGAGGAGCATCTTTTAGTGTCAACGAAGATCCATAAAAAACAGGAGTTGTCGGATAATGAATAACAATTCAGCACGATTCGTTATTGGTATGGAAGCCATGACACCAACGGGCATGAATCTTGATATTGCCACAACAGTTGCCAAAGCGGATTTGGGAAGGTTCGATCAGCAAGTGGCCGGTGATGGGATAGAAAGATTCACGTACGCTAGTATTGAATACATTTCCAGTACATCATTGTTTGACAAGTGTTCGGTGCTTATTGAGAGCTTGATCGACTCTCTTTTAAAGCAGTTACCTACATCATTAAAGCCTATTCCGTTACTCGTCAATGTACCGGGCTCTATTTCTGCTGTGGAGATGAGTCAGTGGTTAAGTGAATGTAAGCATTGTGATTCAATATCACGTTATGAAGTGGTTCAACAAAGTGGACCATCATACTTGACCACATCATTGGCTAAGTTGAACCAATTCGATGCAATAATGAGTATCTCAGTAGATTCACTTGTTGATGATCTCAGTGACTTAATCGAATCTGGAGATGTCATGAGTTCAACTAATCCATGGGGCATAATACCGAGTGAGGGCGGGGCGGGTTTACTGTTATGTCGGAATAACTTGGTGCAAACGTTAAAGCTTAAACCCAAAGCAAAGTTAGGTTATTTCGAAGTAGAACCTGCAAATACAACGCGAAGGTCAGTAATGAAGCTCGTCAGGAATGCGAGTCGCAATATCAAGAGTTTTGGGCCTGTATTCTCTGATATGACTAATCTGAGGTCTCATACTGAAGATTATGGGTTCGCGTTAGGTGCACGCGCCGAATGTTTTGATAACCCACAGCAGCCCACTTTAATTAATGATTTATGGGGTACATTGGGTAGTTGTTCTGCATTGGCATTAATGGCCTGCACTATCCAAGAGGTAACGCATAATAGCCCTGTAACCCTGTTAATGTTTGATGTTAAAGGAGAAAGGGCGTTGCTCCAACTCACTTGTATGAAACAGACCTGACTGCATAGCCGTGATACGAAACGCTTATATTATAATCATTATCACACGACAATTATCTGAAAGGCGATTCAGTAGACAAAGTTAGTCTTAGCGTTTATTTAGATCCACCTTATTCATCAAGCCGCTTTAGTTGCTGCACCGCTCTATCTCTAAATTTGTAACACCTTGATGAAACTGATGTGTATTTTTATCATCGTAATTAAGTATAGCGTTGTACATTCCAATGACGAACTCAAGCTTAGGAGCGGGGCTTGATGGTTTTATGATAAGTGAGCAGTATTTCAGTGCTTTACCATACTCACTTGATATCGAACTATTCCTAATTCCTATTTGGTGAATCCACTTCCCAAACACCTATTCCAATTATAGAGATAATCAATATTATTTCTGAACATTACTCAGATAAACGAACAATTCGTTTTTATTAGAATGAACTAAAAATGTGACTCAGTTAACAATGTATGTTTAGTTCGTTATTTACGTGGATAAGTACCCTAATTTTTAGCCAAAAATAGTTAGTTAAAGCGTTTGTCGTAATGTTCGGTTGTTTAGTAATAATAACTGAATTAATAGTCTTACCGATGGTTTTAAATACTGCTATTGAAAAGGGTATTGGACAGTAATTATTATCCAGCATTAATTTATTTCGTTTGATAAAGAGTTTAGTGTGCCAGAAAAGCAAGGGACAGCCAAAGGTTATCTAGATAAGTTGGTTGTGAAAGCGATCGAAAAGAAAAATCAGCAAGCTCAGAATATGGCTAATAAAAATAAGCCCAAGCTAGAGTATGTGATTTTCTCCCAATTTGACGTGTTAGATACATTACCTTCAAAAAATGGCAAAACGACTGTTTATCACCTGGCCAAGAAAGGGAACCCTGAAAAACAGGTTTGCTGTAAGGTTTTAAATGAAGGTTCATCTGAACTTGCGAATGAATTAATCATTAATGAAGCCAGTCGTCTTGAGATGTCTCAACATCCGAGTGTTGCTGATTTCATTAAAATAGGCAAAGAGTTCGATCGACCATACTTTATGTATCAGTGGATTCAGGGCGAATCTTTGGCTGAAAAAATGGCTCGTCATACTCCTAAAGGTTTTAGGCATGATCATATTGCGTGGCTGATATATCAATTATCTGGTGCGCTTGAGTTTATGCACACGAGAGGTGTCTGCCATTTAGATATTAAACCTTCAAACATTATTGTTACAGAGTCCGATTATGTAAAGTTGATCGACTTTGGTGCTGCTCGTTATGTTGGTGAATCTAATACTTACGCAGAAGCAAGCATGAGCTATGCGTCTCCTGCATTTATAAAGTCTGGCGTGGCTCAACCTCAAGATGACGTCTATTCATTGGCGTTATTAACTGGGCATCTATTTCTTGGTGCTGCATTTGGTGATGCTTGGACAACTCAATTACAAGCAAAAAAACGACCAGGTTTAATCCCTAACCATGTATGGAAGTTAATTAAAGATGTTGTCAACAACCCTCGACAGCACAGGTATACAGCGACTTCGTTTGCGCAGCAACTAGCTAAGATCGATACCCAAAAATTTGGTGCTGATGTAAGTGCTCCCTTATTTAGTAGTTTACGGAATGCTGATCTCGTTCTAACCAAACATCGAACTATTGACAGAATTCAAAGTGGTCGACTCCGATACTTAGAAGCGAGTTTGGTTCTGTGTGTCGTAATTATCACTGGCACATATTTATATAACCAAGGTCAGCCTGAATGGAAATCGATTGTTAAATCTACCAGCAGTTCAAGTAGCCTTGTGAGCACTATTAAACCTGCACAAACCGCGTCTTTTTTAGCGCAGTCTCCATGGGATATTGAATTCGCGTTACAAGATATGGAAAAAGATGTCGTCTCGACAGCTCCTTACCGAGAAGCTTATGAAGTCCAACAGAGCAAATTAGCTAAGTTGTATAAAAACTATGAATCGGACTTGAATGAATATGAAGGGGCGGTCGATCTACTTCCTAAAACTCTGATGTCGATCCGGCATGATCTCGTTGTTTTGCGAGAAAAACTGAACAGTGACGGCTCTCTATTTCCTTATGCAGATAAAGCGCTGACGGAAACGATGGCAAGTCTGAATAAGGCGACCATCAATTCACAAAATATTGCCGCCTTTGGTGGGAATCAAGAACAGCGTTTAGTCGAACTCATCTTAGATGGGAAATCAGATGTTGCAGACAGTGATATTGAAACTGCTTGGAAAGTAAACCAGTCAAGAGCCTACTTTTATAGTCATGTATTACCGCGAAAAGTGCTCAGCGGAATAGATGCCTCGATAGAGAAAAATGCAAAGCAGCATTATTACACCAAAGCAATTCTTGAGGCAGAAGCTGCGCAATCATTTTTTGGTAACACGCCAAAATTGAAAGCTAAAGTAAGAGCTCTAAAAGTAGCAAGAAGCGAATTTATCTTGTTCAGTACTGTAACTGAACAATCAGTATTTGGCCGACAGAAACTTCACGACTCGTTAGCTGATCTAGAGACTAATGCCCCTAAGAAATTCAGCGAAATAACGGAAATTCTTAATAGTATGGCAAGTGATTCTATAGACAAAAGTCATCAACTATCTAAACCAGCGCGAGGTGCTATAGCAATCGAGCGAGCAATTAGAAATTACAATTCTGAAAGCAGAGGTTAACTTGAGTCTGATCGATACTGAAACGCTATTAGCACCAATATCTGAACACTCACCAACTGGTGAGGATGCTAGGTACGAGTTTTGCTATGAAATGATGGAAGCCGAAGTGAAAAAATTTGGTTCATTATTTGGCGAGACTGTCGACTGGCATATTGTAAAAGTCCATTCAATAGAGGTGTTAAGTCAACATAGTAAGGATCTTAAAGCGCTTTGTTATCTGATTCGCTCTTTGGTGGAGGATAAAGGTGTGATAGGGCTTGAGGAAGGATTATCTTTGCTCAATGACTCAATCAGTCATTTTGGTCATGATCTATACCCGAAACGTAAAAGAGGTAGAGATGGGGCTGTTGAGTGGCTCAATCATCAATTCAAACTCGTCGCGACTAAATTGTCTACAGAATCTCTTGATTGGGAAGTTCTATCTCGATGTATCACATTAACTGAAGGTATCCAGCGTCAGTTTGACGAGATATTTAAAGACTCTGATGTGGACTTTTTCGAATTAAAAAGTCATTTGAATCAACTAAGGCAGAACGCATCTTTAAATGAAGAAACCTTGATTGAAGGCAGTGTGGCTGATTCAGACCCGCTCATTGATGTTGTTGCACTGTCCGAGAAAACTATCGTTCCACAAAGCCACGAAACTGACAGTCCTACGACGCAAGCCACATCTAATCAGAAACGAAGTAAACCTCGAGAGCACAGCACTGTAGACGTAGATACAGACTTTTCATCTCCGACTGCATCAAAGCGTACGTTAAAAAAAGTGTCTGAAATAATGGTGCATTCAAACCCGACTGAACCTTTAGGATATCGGATTTACCGTCACCTGACATGGGCCGATGTTGATGGTCTACCAGACCACCAAGACAATGTAACGCCTCTTAGCCTTGCTGTGTCATCAGACCAGCAGGCGGAATATAGAGATAAAGCAAATCAAGAAAGTGATATCGATACGATCAAGCGTCTAGAGCGAACACTTACTGATGCGCCATTTTGGCTGACTGGGCATTATTTCGTTTATTCAATGTTAGACAATCTTGGGTATGACGAAGCTGCGTTGGCTGTAAAGCAAGAAACAAAGAGATTTGTCGATTCTTTTGAGGGAATTGAGAACCTCTCTTTCAAAAATTCTATTCCATTTGCGGATGAAGCAACGATTACTTGGTTGTCTACAGGTAACGCTTGTCCTTCGGGTAAGTCGTCAATAATTCAAACTATTGTTGTAGCTGAAGATGATCTATCTGAGATGGAGGATATTGCCCTAGGTGACTTGGGTAAATATGTGGCTGAACTGTCAAACAAACTCGAGTTGGATAACTCCGGTCGTGGACAATTCATGTTGCACTTAAAGTTAGTGAAAGCCTACCAAAGTGTTGGTTTATACCCTTTGTGCTTGCCTTACTTGGAACAAAGTTGGGCGGTGGCTAAGGAACTAAATCTATCAATTTGGGAACCCCATTTGTTTTTTTCTTTAGAAAATCTAATTCAAAAAACTCTAAAGGAACTATATCGAACTAAGGATTTTTTACCTGTGAGATATAGCGAATGGCAAACAATTTATGACCAGCAATAAACTAGAAAGGACTAATTATGTCACGTGATGGCTCGGTGGCTCCGAAAGAGCGAATTAATATACGTTATGTTCCAGCAACAGGCGATGCGTCTGATGATGTTGAACTGCCCCTAAGTATGATGGTTGTCGGTGACTTCACTGCTCGTGCAGATGAAACTCCGATCGAAGAGCGTAATCCGATTAATATCGATAAAGATAACTTTAACGAAGTATTAGAAGGTTACGCACCGAATATCAAAGCAAATGTTGAAAACCGTCTTTCTGATGAAGAAGGTGCGCAAATTGGCGTTGATATTACATTCAAAAATATGAAGGACTTTACTCCAGAGTCGATTGCGAAGAGCGTTCCTGAGCTGAATGGTTTACTAGAACTTCGTGAAGCCTTGGTTGCATTGAAAGGCCCTCTAGGGAATGTACCTGCTTTCCGTAAGAAGATTGCAGCAGTTCTTCAAGATGAAGAAGCAAGAAAGAAACTTTTGGATGAACTAAGCATTGGTGCAGACCAAGGCGAAAAAGCAGAGTAAGGAAGATCATGTCGGCAGAAGCACAAGCACCAGAACAAGAAGCAGCTCTAGTTGAGTCAGGCTCTCTTCTGGATAGCATTTTAAATGAGACTCGCATTAAACCTAGTGATGAGGGTTTTGACGTTGCAAAGCGTGGCGTTGAAGCATTCATTGGTGAGTTATTAAGCAGCTCAACAGTAGAAAAAGTAGACCAGTCTTTAGTTGATTTGATGATCTCTGAGATTGATCAAAAGTTGTCTAAACAGGTTGATGCAATTCTTCACAACGAAGAAGTTCAAGCGATTGAATCAACATGGCGTGGTCTTAAATATCTTGTTGATCACACGGACTTCCGTGAAAACATTCAAATCGAACTTATTTCGGCTAAGAAAGACGAAGTTCTGGATGATTTTGAAGATGCTCCTGAAGTAGTGAAATCAGGTTTATATAAGCAGATTTATACTCGTGAATACGGTCAATTTGGTGGTAAGCCTGTAGGTGCCGTTATTTGTGATTACCAACTATCTGCGTCTTCGCCTGATATTAAACTAATGGAATATATGGGTAATGTAGGTGCTATGTCTCATGCACCATTTATTACTTCTGCATCTTCTCAATTCTTTGGTTTAGATTCTTATGAAGAATTACCAAACTTAAAAGACTTAAAGTCGGTATTTGAAGGTCCTCAGTATACTAAGTGGCGCGGATTCCGTGAGCACGAAGACGCACGTTATGTTGGGCTGTGTACATCACGTTTTATGCTGCGTACGCCATACTCAGTTGAAGACAACCCAATTAAGGCGTTTGACTACGATGAAATGGTTACGGACAGCCATGACAATTACCTTTGGGGTAACTCAGCTTATGCTATGGCTTCAAAGATCAGTGAGTCGTTTGCAAAATATCGCTGGTGTCCAAACATTATTGGCCCGCAAAGTGGTGGTGCGGTAACCGATTTACCGGTTTATAACTTTGAAGCGATGGGTCAGATCGAAACTAAGATCCCAACCGAAATTCTGGTTTCTGACCGCCGTGAGTATGAACTTGCAGAAGAAGGCTTTATGGCTTTAACAATGCGTAAAGGTTCTGATAACGCAGCGTTCTTCTCGGCAAACTCAGTTCAAAAACCAAAAGTGTTTGCGAATACACCTGAAGGCAAGCAAGCTGAGATGAACTACAAGTTGGGTACTCAGCTACCTTACATGTTCATTATTAACCGCTTAGCTCATTACATTAAAGTACTTCAACGTGAGCAAATTGGTTCTTGGAAAGAGCGTACCGATTTGGAAGTTGAGCTAAATAAATGGATCCGTCAATACGTATCTGATCAAGAGAACCCGCCAGCAGAAGTTCGTGGTCGTCGACCGTTACGAGCGGCTAAAGTCGAAGTGTCTGACGTTGAGGGTGACCCAGGTTGGTATAAAGTATCGATGTCTGTTCGTCCTCACTTCAAGTACATGGGCGCGAGCTTTGACTTATCTTTGGTTGGTAAGCTAGACCAATAATAAGTTTGGAAATAAATAAGCGGCCAGGTTTACTGGCTGCTTTTCTTCTTAGAGTGTTATATGGAAAAAGGTTACCGATTATTAGAACGAATTGAACTTGGTGAGCCGAAAAATTGTTATGAAAAAGTGGTTTCACATAGGCATTTAATTGAATCCATTCATCTGCACCTTGCTGATTTGCTTAATACTCATGCGGGTAATTCAATGATCGATCGGGAATATGGCTTACCTGATTTCAATGATGTTCTATCGAACAACACCAATTTAGTTCGTCACATCCAAAAGAACATCACTTCCACAATAGAAAGCTTCGAACCTCGGCTACGAAGTGTTGAAGTACATTACCGAGAAAATCACAACAACCCTCTTCAATTAGGCTTTGGCATATGCGGAGAAGTCTTACACAACGGTGGAAAAGTTCCGATGTCTATCGATGTCTATATGGGAACTGACGGCCAATTTAACGTTTAGTAGGTGCCCATTGAGTAACAGTAAATACTTTCAAGATGAACTCACATATCTACGAGAATCCGGCAGCGAATTTGCCAAGTACAATCCAAAACTGACCAACTTTTTGTCTGAAGGAACATTCGATCCTGATGTAGAACGTCTTCTTGAAGGTTTTGCGTTTCTTACTGGCCGTATTAGAGAAAAGATTGATGATGAACTCCCAGAGCTCACTCAGTCGTTAATGACGCTGTTGTGGCCACATTACATGCGCTCGATTCCTTCGTTATGCATTAGCGAACTAACGCCACACTCCGGAAGTGTCACTGAAAAAACAGTGGTAAAGCGCGGGGCTGAGATGGCTAGTGAACAAGTGGAAGGTACGCAATGTTTATTCAGAACCTGCTATGACGTAGAGCTTTTCCCCTTAAAAATCACAAGCATTGACCAAAGAAACAGTCGAACAAGCTCATCTGTTGATGTGACACTTGCGACTGAACATGGGCTAGAGTTATCTCGTATCGGGTTAGATAAATTAAGGTTTCATTTACATGGTGAGATCCATATAACTAGAATTCTTTTCTTATGGATATTTAGATACTTAGACTACGTCGAGTTAGACGTGGGCGGTGGGTATAAACGTAAACTTGGACCTGAATTTGTTAAACCGGTTGGGTACCAAGACGACGAAGCGATACTGCCATATAGCGACAATTCATTTGCAGGTTATCGTTTGTTGCAAGAATATTTTTCTTTACCAGACAAATTTATGTTTTTTGATATTACGGGTCTCGATTGGCTAAAAGGGATACCACAAAGAAGTACCGTGAACCTTAAATTCCATTTTAAGAGAGCATTACCTGCCGAAGTTGTCCTGAAAGATAAGCACTTAAGGTTACATTGCACGCCAGCTGTGAACCTATTCGAAAAAGATGGTGATCCAATTCGGCTTGAACATCGCCGAAATGAGTATAAAGTTCGGCCACAGAGTGACAACCAGGATCACTACGAAGTTTATTCAATAAACCAAGTAGAAAGTTGGAGCAAAAATGAAAGGCGACGAAAATCTCTTATTGAATTTGAGTCCTTTGAACACCAAATAAATCAAAGAGATAAACGTGATTTCTACAAGTCAAAAGTTTCAGAGCGAGTGAGTGGAAGAGGGCTTGAGCGTTATATATCTTTTCATACCCACAATGGGGATATTGCAGACCTAGGAACCGAAACGGTTTTGATGAAGTTATTGTGCAGTAATGCAGATTTGTCTGAAAGATTGTCTGTAGGAGACATCATATATACCACACATAAATCTCCAACTTACGCCACGTTTAGTAATATTACTAAACCTACGCAATCTGTTAGCCCGCAAGTGAATGGCGAACTCCAATGGCAACTGATTGCTAATATGTCATTGAATTATCTATCGCTCTCTAATATTGATGTACTCAAGGTTTTACTGTCTACATATGACTTCCATTCTAGAGTGGATAGGCAGGCTCATAGGGCTTCGTTGCACAGGCTTGACGGCATTATCTCATCAGAAATGAAACCTATCGATAGAGTGTTTAGAGGGGTATCCGTTCGTGGTAATCAATTTAAGCTTAAGATGAACTCTAGTTTTTTTGTCAATGAAGGGGACATGTTTTTGATGGCAAATGTATTGAATGAGTTCATACGCTTATATTCAAGTGTTAACTCATTTACAGAGTTAGAAGTCTACGATGAACGCAGTGGCGAAAGCTACCAATGGGCAAGTTTAACTGGACAGCAAACAATCTTATGATTGATGAATTATCAGAAAAAATAAACGAATTTAGCTTTTTTCAAGCAGTTTTGTTGTTAGAGAAGCACTACCAACTATTACCGGGCAGTGATTTTGTAGCGGTTGGTGAAAACAAATATTTTTATCAAGAGAGAATTGCGTTTAGTGTCTCACCAAACCTCTGTTTCCCCAAAAGTGATATGGAATTCATCAGTCATATGGAAAGGTCTGGTGAGCACTATTCGAGAATTGAAACTAACTTTTTAGGATTACACGGTTCAAGTTCACCTTTGCCCGCGAACTATACAGAAAAATTAGTAGGTAGAGATGATGATGATAATCCAGTTAGAGACTTCTTTGATTTCTTTCATAATAGATATACCAGTTTAATCTATCGTGTTTGGAAAAAGTACCGTTATCATGTTCAGTATCAAAGCGATGCAACAGATGACTTTTCTGGGCGTATGCTGCACCTAGCAGGGTTGTCTAATGTTATTCAAGAGTCTGATACGATCGGGCTTGATCGTGCAAAGATTTTGTCTTACGTCAATCAGCTATCTACCAGGACACGCTCTCCGAAACTGATTTCTGGCATTGTTGCGCACTATTTTTCATTACCAAGTGTTCGAATCGAAGAGTGGGTCTTTCGAAGAGTAAAAATTGCCGAATGCCAAAGGAATCAATTAAATAGAACGAATTGTATTTTGGGTTCAAATTTACATTTAGGTAAGAGCATCCCAGATCTAAACGGTAAGTTTAATCTTTGTATTGATAACATTGATTTCGAGACGTTCCGAAAGTTCTCCTATGGAGGAGATTTCCATAAAACTTTAGTGGGGTTGATGCGTTTTATTCTTCGTGACCCCATGTCTTGGGATTTAAAGCTAACCGTTGATTTAGACTCAGTTCCAAAGAACCAACTCGGTCAAGGTGATGGGACGAGTTTGGGGCAAACTTTTTGGTTGGGTCAAGCAGGTACGAAAGATGCGAAGATTAGAGTAATTGGAGGCATTTAAAAAAGCCGCTCATAAGAGCGGCTTTATTTTTAACGACTGATTGGCTGGTGTAGCACTACTGTTGTATTGAGAGAGCGAATGCCATTGAAAGACTCTATCTCATTACATAAATGGTGTATTGATTGCAGATCAGGAGCTTCAATCAAAGAAATAATGTCGTAGGTCCCCCCAACAATGCTTGTAAGTCTGACTTCAGGTAGTTCTTTTAATGCATTACTTACATCATTTTTCTTACCTTTTTCACAAGAAATTAGCAAATAACTTGCCGCTTTTCTCCCGTCATTTTCTACTCTTATTTGTGCCGTATACCCTTTGATAATACCGGTCTTTTCAAGCCTGTTGATGCGTTCAGCGACCGCTGTTCGCGACAAGCCGATGTTGCGAGAAAGATTAGCAATCGATTCTCGCCCATTGGAGAGTAGATTCGAAAGAATTTTACGATCTAGTTTGTCTAAGCCTTGTAAACTAATGTTGGACATGATGTGTTCTGCCTTTTCTGAATTATTATTGTATTTGTATTTGTATTTGTATTTTTACTATATAGCTTCGGGTAGAGTGAAGTTATACAGCTCCGCTAACGTAAACGGGTTTTTCTGAGTCAAAGGAGTGATTCGCAAGCTCAGATCTCTGCCTGATACTTTTATATCACTCACGAAGCTACCGTTATGGGTATTTGTTAACGTTGAGTCACCAAATAACCGATAGATAGCCCATTGACCATTCTTGCTTAGTACATGTTGTTTACCTTCGTCTGTTACATCTTGAATTGTTATACTGATATTGAAATCTCCATTTTGAGGAGGCCACTCAAGTTCGCGAATTCTGCTGGGACCATGGTAATAGTTGATATTTGAGTCCGCTATTTTTAAGCTTGCTCTGATCGCACTAGAATCAAGATCAAGTACCTTCGCACTAAATGGAAGGTACAAACGGTTTGTACTCTTGTTGATTAGTGTATCTCTGATGACATTGTAATTTCGTAACTGAACAAGCAGTTCTGGTGAGAGAGGCATAATTTCACCTTCTACTTGTTTTGGCGTCCATAGGTTTGTGTCATAAAAAGGAGCGAAATTTCTATCGATAAATGCATCAAGCAAGCCTCCCGATGCGAAAAGCAGCTCAAAGTCTTCGATCGAAATTTCTTCTGTTGCACTTAGATCAAAAGGGTACCTTCCTAAACCTAACTCTTTGAACTTAGAATAGATTTCACTATACCAAAGAGTCTGTATTCCTTTTGATGATTCAGAAATCATCACGGACCAGCTCTGGTTAACTACGTCTAAAAGCCAACTTCTTACTGGCTCAGGAGATTTTTGTGCAATTTGTTTTAAACGAATCAGAGGATCGGCATCCGTACTACTCATCCGGTGTTGTGCTGCATACAACGCTGCCATTTGAGGGGCCGGTGCGTCTGCTATATCTTTCATATACGTACGAACTCTGCTCAGTGCAGTTATCGTTTCATCCCATGGTGTAGGGGAGTTAGGGGTTTCGTTAATTTGTAATTGATTCAAGATGTGGAAAGCTTGTTCAACTCTTTTCATCAACAAGTAGTCAGGTTGAACAAGTTCTTCAACGAGTTCTGGTGCTGCATTTACGGCACCAGCAAGTTTAGGGTTAACCTGGGCCATTAATGCATTCTGTTGTCCAACCGGGGAAAACTGAGTGTTTGTATAAACTTGTTTTAGAACGGTTGTCATAGGAGAAGAGGGACCAGAGATCAGATCAATGGCGTTAGTAATCTCCCCTATATTGTTATAACGCTTTACTTTTAGTTCGCTTAAAGCATTTCGCCAATAACTGATGTAGTCATCCGTATATTTTTTTCTTACTTGCTTCTTGAATGTCTCTTGTTCTTTGTCTGTTGGGATTACGTGGTTTGACAAACCCAATACCCAGTTGTCGGTGATGACTTGTTGCGACATTAAATCGACGCGAGGGCGGTAAAACGTACTGAAGCCTGTAGATGTGTAAACTTTATCGATTTCTAATCGTTGAGGATCCAAGTTGTCGTTGAAGACATTATTAAAGTCGAAACCGACTGCTCGCTGTAAATTCAAAGTGCCTAAATCAATGTCACCTGCTTGTTGTAACAAGCTGGCGTACACAAGATCTACATTTGAACTAGAGAGTAGAGAACGTCTTGTCGCACGCACCATATTCATGTTGATCGATACAGTTTCAAAATCAGTGCGGAAATATGCGTCCAAATATTTCATCACTGTCGTGATCGTGTCTGGTTGATCACTGAGTTTTTGGAGCGTTGACATCGTTTGCTGACGTAGAAATTTTATCTCGCGTTTTGTAGGATCATTCAACATTAAGTAACCTTTTAGTAAAGGCAGTGCATTATTAACGTTGTCTTGATTTTGTGTTAGTTGCAAACGATAACCTTGCTCAATTACTGGCATTAAGTGGTTTCTAATTTGCATTATGAGGGCGTTATAAGCGATTTTCGTACTTTCATCGAGACGACTTACATTCATATTCACAAGTTCATTATCTAGCGCTTGTGAGCCACTAAGCCATGCTTGATAAGATGGTTGTACAGTTTGGATCGCACTTGAAAGAGAACTTTCAAAAGAATTGCCTTTTGGGTAAGACGATTGTGAATCATCTATACCAATAAGCTGACTAATCACTCTCAGGTTGTCATCTAAAGTCGTTGAAAACAGGTAAGCACCACTACCTAGTAAAATAATGGAAGCTGCAACGGCTAGACGGCTCTGCCTCTGGATCATCCTAAGGTAAGTCTTGTTTTCACCTGCGAAATCAGATTCAGGCAGGATCTGAGAGTCCATTAAGAAACGCGTAAAATAGGGCGTTTCTGTTAACTGAGTATGTTCCGACGCAATGATAGGCAAGTTAAAGTAGTTGCTGCAACTCTTAGCTAATAGGTTGTATTTTCTACCACCTTGGATATTCGATATAAAAAACACTTCACGGATATCAAGAGAGTAAGACCCAGTATTGAGTTCTGAAAGTCGTTCTATCACAGAAGCAATTTCAGACTGACACAATTCGAATTGTTTAGGGAATGCTAATATGGCTTGCTTCTCGTTAACTTCATTAGAGTGAGACGACGAATCTAACGCATTGCTCTCCATTACTTTTACTAAATTACGGAAGCTATCATGGTAGTACTCAACAAATACACCTTTAGCTTCCTTTAATGGAATTGATAGAAATTCAACCGAGGTCTTTAAAGAACTAAAGTGTATGTATTCCTTAAATCCTTCTAGCTTGTCGAGCTTAGACATCATTAAATATAAAGGGATCGCTGAAGCTGTTTTTTCACTTACTGATTCTAATCGATGGTTAAGCGCGGTTAACGTGTAATCGATTTGTTCGGTTTCAGAGACAATTAGAAATTCAAAATCGATAAAAAACAAGCAACCAGAAAATGGCTTTCTAGGCTTGTGTTTAATGACCTCATCTACAAATGTGTTCCACAGAGCGCTATCGTTACTTGATACTTCTTGAAACAATAGGCGTTGATCCGGTTTGATATACACGGCGGAGTCTGACTCATACCATTCGAAAAAATCATTCTTTGCAGTACGAGTCTGATCCATTGGCTTGATTGCACTGGAGTTAAGTAGAAACTGAGTTCGACCCGCGTATTTATTGCCAATCATTAAATAGATTGGCTTTTTATTGGAACCAGAAAGAAGCGGACGGATGACCATGGCTAATGCTTCTTCTTCTGTTTCCAGCTTTAGGGCTTTAGTGTTGTTTTTCTTTTTTAGCCACAACGTTACCTGAAACAACGAATAGAAAATTGTTATAGCACCTAAAGCAATCCATAGGTAAAACTTGTCTGTTATATCTAGCCAAAGGATATAGATTGCAGCGATCGTAGCAGCAAGAAAGAGGAAAATGGCCGTTGATATAACAACAGGGTTCCTCATTAGTTTGTGTTTTAACATAAGCCTATTTCGTTGTTTTGAGTTTGTTGTAATACCGAGTCTTAAGACGGTTTTATGAGTTTTACGGTTTATTTGCTGACAGATCTGATTCTAAGGTTTTTATTTTGTGTAAATAGACGTTCAGTATCCGAAGAGATTTCTGTAGTTCTTTTTGTTGTTGTTCTTTTTCTGCATATTCAATGCGGCCAATCAATGGAAAAAGAGAGTTACTGTACTCATAAGCTCGTGCTGTCTTTTTACTTTCACTTCCTCTAATTACATTCGCAAATACAGTCCTGGCGTTAGAAAAGCGTCGGTGAAGTTGGGCGTAATCTGTGTTTAACTTTTCTTGTTCATTGGTGAACTCTTGGCGTAATCGTAGAATAGAAGACGAGTCCGGATACAGCTTGGTCAAATCAAGCGTCAATCGGTCTAAAATATCGATCTGATACACTTTGATTGGATCGGCAACCCAACCTTTCATTAGTGTGTCTAATTGGTTTACGACATTAGGTCTAACATCTTGAGAAATAGGAGCATATTCATATCTTAATGAATGTGCTATTTCATTAAGTTGTGAGATATCAGATGTGATGATTTGTTTAGTCAGATCTTTTAGTTGGTATTGCTTATAAAAGAAGTGAGAGGACAATGCTAAAGCAAGAAATCCGGCTAACAGGTAGACGACTAAATACTTAGAGGGTGTTTTATCGTCGACTTTCGATGTTGTTGCAGATTGCTTATTTGACACATCAATTTTAATGGTTGATGGTTGAGCCACTGGTGTTGGTTGTTTATTTTCTTCTGGAGCTCGGTACTTTCGTTGATTCTCTGCTTCGCGCAGGTTTGCTTCGGTCTCTTTATGTTCATCAACCCATTGCTTTAAGATTCGACGTACCCCACCCAATGAAGGTGCTTTTATACCGTAATGTAGTCTTAGTTCTTCTTCAATTCTCATACATAAGCGATGGCAAGTTTCGATCAGCAGTACGTCGTCGGGGTTTGTTTTAATCGACTTTATTCGTTTTTCTGTGTGTTCAACCATCCAGTCTATCGCCCCAATCCTTGCGTTTGATTTTGTAACTTCTGGATATGCGGTAAACCAATAAACGACGCATAAGTCCAGAATAGAACTGAGTCCTTCAGCTAAACCTTTTAAGCCATCATTATGTGTTGCTGCGACAGTAAAGTAGCAACTACAACGGAAATCTTTGCTGTTTTTCGAAAGTATCGTTTTTGAAAGAGACTGAACCTTTTTCCAAGAGACTCTCCCTGTCACCTTATTAAGGTTATTAATTTGACGTTTTATCTCTGTAAAATCATCTAATGCGTTTGGGTTAGTTCCGCTAGGCTTTTCTTCGTCAATAGGCCGTCTTGTGAAATCTGAGGAGAACATAATCTTGATATCCAACTGTATATATAACGAAATCGAAATTTAGCGATAACTAATAAATTTAGCCTCGCTTGTTTTTTATTTATATTCCCGAATTCAACTCCGAACTGCGACATTCTTAATTTTAGCACTATGTGACGTTATTCACAAAAAGATCAAAAAATGTAACAATTTACGACTAGGCTTTATAAAATTTCAGTGATGAAGGTCACATTTATGGTCTTTTTGGGGAGAAATAATATGAATCTAACTATTCCTACGTGTGGTGCTTTATTGATTAATAATTACTCTTGTCAATGATTGCATAAATATTAACTAACACTAAATTAGAAAAATGCTTTAAATGATTATGCCATAGGTTAAAGATAAAAAAGTGGCATTTTAGGTTTTTTGAATTTTGTAAATGCTAATTTTCTTGTATTGAACAACCTTCTTTCTTTGGATGGTTGTTGGTCGTTTGATTTTTCAATTATTGATAGTTTTGATTTTATAAATGAATTTTATTTGTAATTATTCGTAATGCATTTTCTTGTAGATATATCGTTTTTTTTGCTAGTTATAATGTCGTAAATGGCGGGTGTGACCGTCTCCTTATTGTAAAAGACATAATACTTGCTATCTTGCGCATCTAGTTAATATATGGATGAACTCAGAGGGAAGCATGCGAAACCTAAGTCAAATCGGTCTAATATCCACAATGTGTCTTTTTTCGTCCATCGCAATCGCGAAGGGTGAAAGATATGGTGGTTCAGTAAATATGCTGAGCATAGACACTATAGAATATGATGAAGGGCCGAGTGGACAAGTAGATGCTCTACGTTACGGGTTCGTCCATACACGTCCAATTGATGAAAGCAACAACCGATGGCGTTGGTGGTTAGGGTTCAATTATTTAGCAGAAGATGATATCGAAGCTCCAAAGAATGGCGTTTATAACGAGGTAACCAATTACGAATTTCGTATTGTGCCTCAGTATGCTTTAGGTAGCTGGTCGGTGTTCACACCTTATATAGGTGCAGGCTTGTCTTTAGGTTACTCGCAATACTCAAACCGTTGGAAAGTTGACGACCAAGGCTTTCGTTACGGCGAACAACTTGAAGATATCGATCAATTTGAAGCTGGCGCTGTTGTGACTTTTGGTAGTGTGATCAAGTTAGGAAGTAACCCAGACGCTCATTTACAAATAATCCCGCAAGCTTCATACATCTTACCTTTTTATAACGAAGGTCTAGGTGGTGTCGAGTTTAGTGTTTCTCTTCTGTTTTAAAGGCTATTCATGCGTATAAATCAATTGGTTTTGGTGATCTCGAAGTGCCCTGAAGAATATGTTGGAGCTAAAAGTATCGAGATGCCTGAAGAAGGTGGATCTCTAGGGCGAGAAGCAGGTTGTACAGTGACTTTAACGGATCACAACCGATTCATATCTGGTACGCACTGTCTATTGAGTATATATGGAGACACTTATTACATTAGTGATGTGAGTACAAATGGCACATTGGTTAATGGTAATAAGATCCTAAAGAATCAACCAGTTTCGTTGTGCGATGGTGACAGAGTTTCTCTCGGACAATATGAAGTGAGTATTTCTCTTGAGTTGGTAACGACTTCATACGACATAGCTTCTGAAATAGCGCCAGAAAGAGATTCAACAGACCCTTTAATGAACTTGGAAGAATCCGTTGTTGAGGAAGAAGCAGAGACAGGCGCGCTTGAAGATCTCTTCATGGAAACGAAACCTGATGGAGTAGATACTCATGATCCCGTCGAGCACTTAAAATTCTCAATGCAGAGAGATGATGATTATTTGGTCCGAGACGAAAGTAACAAAAAAAATCTTATGAAGTCATCGATAGAACCACAAAGGCAAGTTGTTGATGACAGTTTAAGCATCCATTCTGAGTTCGACCTCCCTAGTCTGATTCCTGAAGATTGGATGGGGATGGAAGAAGAACAGCAGGCGAACCTGAATGCTCAAGACATCGCTGATGATCAAACTAAGATACCGAACCGTTTAAAACCAACAAACATTGAAGGTACCGATTTTAAGTCAGATACGCTTACCGGCAGTTCAGATGTTCCCAAGCGTAAACCGACAAAAGTACCGCCTGTTACTATTATCCCTAATTCCGCAAATATACAAAGCCACAAGTGGGAAGAGGTGACACAAGAGTTTGTCCCTCATACCGAACCACAAGAGCAGCCTGTTGAAAGTGAGAGTAGAACTCAGAGTAATACCGCATTGAGTGAAACTTCTTACGAACATGAAAATGTAACACATGCATTCTTTGAAGGACTGGGTGTTGATTTAGAGTCTGACACGAAACATGACGCTTTATTTTTTAAACAAATGGGCGCTTGTTTGCGATTGTGTATCGATAATTTGTACAAAGATTTACAGAGTGTTGAAGAGCTTACTGACGAAAGCTCCTTTGCTCACAATGATCTTAGCCTAACTACATTGATGTTAACGCTAAATAGTCAAAATCTATTGGCTCCAAATGAGCTAATTGAACAGATACTGGATGAACTTAGCGAGCACGATACCTTATATGCCAAGGCAATTAACGATTTGGTATTGGAGCAACTAAAAGCGAATGATCCTCAGCAGTTTGCAAACACTTTAAGCCAGGAAACGCGCTTCCTTAGTAAGTCAAAGCTATGGCAAAAGTACAGCGAACATTATGAGCAGAATACTCGACAATTCAATGAGTCGACATTTAAAGCGTTGATGAAAGACAGATACAGTAAGGTTGCAAAAGCTGATCATGCGTAAACTTATAATCCCCATTACCTTGTTTCTATTATCAGGTTGCTCTATGTGGGAGCAATTTAAAGAATCATCTGGAATTACACCAGAAACATCTTCAATTGAACTCGTGATAGAAGCGTCAGAACTTCTCAATGTACGAGAGCAGGGACAATCTTCGCCGGTCATTCTGAGAGTTCATGAACTCACTTCACCTGTTTTATTTCGTAGTTTGGATTTCTTTGCTCTATTCGAAAATGATAAAGCGTCCTTAGGTGATGAGTATATTAAACGATATGAATACCAACTGCAGCCGGGCGATGAGCTACATGAGATTTTAGAGTTAGATCCAACGACGCGTGCATTAGGTTTTTCTGTGGCATTCAGAGATATTGATGGCTCGTCTTGGCGGAAGGTTGAAGTGATCGAAGAAAAAAGTGAGTACTTTCTGAGATTAAAAGTAGAGGGTAGTGAATTATCTTCGAACAATACTCGCGGTATTGAACAGACGTATTTTTAAGGAACTGACGAATGTCTTTATATAATCCAGTTGTTTGGCAAGATGGTATGTTCATGAAGCCTCAACATTTCCAACAACTAGACCGATCTCAAAGTAAGTTATCTAACATGCTTAGCTCTAATAGCTCTCCATTACATTGGGGAGTAAAAAAAATTGAGATTAATACTGAGCTATTGGCATTAGGAAAAATCGGAATCACACGAGCAGAAGGTATATTACAAGACCGCACGCCATTTGATTTACCGCTTCTTGCTGAACTTCCAGAAGTAAGAGATGTTGACCCATCTATTGCGGATAAAGTGGTGTACTTATGTTGCCCACTACCATCAGAGCGTTCGGAACTCTTTGGAGGTAATGGTGACGGTGCTCGTTATAACATGGAGACCCAAGAAGCCGTCGATGCATGTTATGAATCAGAAGATATGGCAAGTATTGTGGTGGGTAAACTTAACTTCTTCTTAATGTACGACCACGAAGATAAGAGTTCTTATACATCGATACCCATTTTAAAAATTTCCGAAGTGAAGCCAGACGGAAGCATCATTTTGGATGAGAACTATATCCCGACGTGTATTGATATTCATGCTTCTACCGTTTTAAGCAAGTTCGCGACTGAATTCGCGTCAATGCTCAAACATAGAGCAGAATCTATAGTTCAGCGTTTGGGGGTGGTTGACCAACAGGGCGTATCATCTGTTGCTGACTTTATGTTGTTACAAGCCTTAAATCGCTACGAACCGTTGTTCTGGCATTTTGCAAGCGTAGAGGGTGTTCACCCAGAGTCGTTTTACCGAATCCTATTACAAGCTGAGGGTGAATTATCCACATTGTGTTCTGCATCTCGCAGACCACAAGAGTTCACCAAATATAACCACAGCCAACTTACTGATTGTTTATCTCGGACACTTGATAGCGCGAAAATGACACTCAGTGTGATGTCAGAGCAACGCGCAATACCTCTAACATTGAGAGAGCAAAGCTACGGAATTCGAACAGCAGCAATTCCAGACAGTAAAATTGTCGAATCTACGACGTTTATTCTTGCTGTTAAAGCAGACGTACCGCTTGATATTTTACATACACAATTTGTGAGCCAAACTAAGATTGGTTCGATCGACAATATTCGCGATCTAATTAACTTACAATTGCCGGGCATTGAAATGAAACCAATGCCAGTGGTACCTCGAGCGTTGCCTTATCATGCAGGTTATACCTATTTTGAGCTCGATAAAGCGAGTGACGAATGGAATGCATTGAATAACACAGCTGCCATCGCTGTCCATATTGCAGGTGACTTCGCGAACTTGTCACTACAGCTTTGGGCTGTACGCCTATGAGTTACGCCGAAAACGATGTCACAGTAGTACTATTTCAACCAGAGCCAGGCAAGCCAATGGAGGTTATGCCTGCACCTGATTTATCTAGAAATATTGCGGTAAGAGACCTAAATGTTGAGAGTATGGGTGTTAATCCTTTGGTCGATCAGTTTACTTGGTTAATCGCCAGTCTCTCATGCATGTCTTCGATTCCTTGGTTGGACGACCCTGGCCCTTTTAGAGAACAAGTTGCACGAGAAATTCGCAAAGGTGAGCGAAAG
Source organism: Vibrio sp. 10N.247.310.23 (assembly GCF_041467155.1). Classification (NCBI taxonomy): domain Bacteria; kingdom Pseudomonadati; phylum Pseudomonadota; class Gammaproteobacteria; order Vibrionales; family Vibrionaceae; genus Vibrio; species Vibrio sp. 10N.247.310.23. The sequence goes on from NZ_JBFSTZ010000019.1 coordinate 105,738, forward strand.
CTCAATGAAATGGAGTTGGATCGAGCATCAATATTGGTCATACGCTATTGCTTATGTGCTGCGATAGACGAATCTGTATGTCGACAAGAGTGGGGGGCGAACAGTCATTGGAGTACAAATAGTTTGTTGTCTGAGTTTCATAACGAAACATCGGGTGGCGACAAGTTCTTCACCATCTTAGAGCGCTTAAAAGCTGACCCTCGAAAATATAGACACGTAATAGAATTCCTCTATTTGTTGCTGCAGCTAGGGTTCCAAGGCAAGTATGGTCGAGAAGAGCGTGGCAACGAAAAGCTTTCAGAGATAGGAAATACTATCTATCGCTTAGTTAGAGACGAGCGTTTAGCTGAGCAGGAAAAAGTAACGTTAGTTAACTTAAAGGCGAAGTACTTAAAAAAACCGCTCAAACGGGTTATTTCCCCTAAGTTAATTCTTGGCGTCAGTACTGTCATCTTTGGCGTTATGTATGCTGCGACTTACTTGGTTATTGACCTAAAATTTCAGCAGCTTTTGGATGTGTATCAGTAGCATCAGATTTAATTGTGAGATCTTCTGTCCGTTTTTAAAAATAGACTCGAAGTAACAGTCTCATCCTTCATTTTCACTACGTACTTAGAGAGATTGCAGCCTGCGATCTCTTTTATCATACATCTATTGGAATTTAATTGGATTTACTATGGGCGTAACAGTTTGTGCGAATGGACTCAGCGTAGTTCATCAAGGCTCAGGAGGAGAAGCGAACGCAACACTCCCTGATGTTTGTTTAACAACAGTCGGCAAACCTGTTGTTCCTATCCCTTATGGTAACAATGCAAAGTCCGCCGATTTAGTAGGCGGCACCACGACCGTCTCTATGGATGGCGGTAACAGCATTGCTATTAAAGGCAGTAAATTCAGCGCCAGTACTGGCGATGCAGGTGGTGATAAAAAGGGCGTAGCCTCAGGCACTATTGAAGCCGAGGCCGAATTCATATCAGCTTCTCCTACCGTTAAGTTCGAAGGTGTCGGTGTATGCCGCCTTTCTGATCAAATGACCATGAATAAAGCCAACACCATGTGTTTAGGCGGTGCTCAAAACCCTTCGGTTTCTGTGACAGAAGAGCAAGAAGGGACGTATACGGTAGACCTGTTTCTTTCTTATTCTGATGGAGAACCTGTTCAAGGGGCTACATATAAACTGATTGATCAAACCGGCGCTTCCTTTGAAGGTACATTAGATAATGTAGGCAAAGCTTCGGTGAGTGGGGTTGCACCTGGTGAATTTAACATTGACTATGGTGAAGATAGTCGCGAATTCATGCCAAACATCCCAACTAAAACCAACCCTAATTTCAACCCAAATGCGAATGCCCAATTAATTATTGAAGAAGCCAAACGAGGTGAGGTTGGTTTCTGGGAAAATTCTTGGAAGAGAATGTCTGGCGCTGCCAGCTGGATCTGGGGGGTAATTTTAGGTGACTTTAATGATGATGCATCGGTAGAGCAAATCATTGCAAACACAGCGCTGACAATGATCCCCGTCGTAGACCAAGCAGCGGATGTACGAGACCTCTCAGCAAATATCATGACACTATTAAGTGAAGAAGAGCGAGATAAGCCAGAAAATTGGTTGGCACTCTCTTTGACTTTGATTGGCTGTGTTCCAACGTTTGGTAGTGCAGTTAAAGGTACATGTAAAGTCGCTTTGAAAGGTGGTAAGGGCACATCGAAAGACACTTTACTCGCGGTACTTCGGGGGATGGGCAAAGGTGATCCAGAAAAGTTCTTGCGTACATTAAAATGGGTTGATTACGCCAAGCAGGCGAGCAATATTGTATCGGATGTTCTAAAACCTTGTATTGAAGTGGCGAGTGAGCTTGCTTCTTACGCTAATCGCATGGGAGCTGATGAACTAGCAGAGTACTTCTTAAAGTTAGCCGACGAAGTGAAAACAATCGATAAAATGGTGCCAGATAAACTAAAAGAAGCGATGGGTGAGTTTGACCAGTTATTCGCTCGAATTTTGGGTAAAGGCGAGCGAGCTTATCCTGCAAAAGTTAAGCACAACACTGGTAAATCTGCTCAGTCAGGAAAGAGTAACGATAACACCAATGAGAAAAAGGATAAAAAAGAGTTTGTTTGTCCTGTTTGCAAGAAGAAACCAGAGAAATGTGACGCTTATTGAGGAGGAGCAGCTGTGTCTAAAAAGCCGTCAGATAGCAAAATATCAGAACATAAATTGATAATAGGAAGCGGTTCCAAGCTAGCTAAAGCTATAGCAAAAAATAAATGGTCGAGTGATCTAAAAAACCATCCTTGGTATGACTCTAAGTACAATACTGAAAAAGGTGGCTTGCAAGCGCACCATATTGTTACCACTGAATCATTGGATGGTCATTTGTGGAAATTATGGAGAGAGGCTTATGAGTATGACATTAACAGGGCAAATAATGGTGTGATGCTGCCAAGTAGCACTATTATTGCTTGCCAAGTAGAAACACATGTTCATCGCTCCAATCACAATCGAGGTCTTGATTACGACACCGTTTTAGATAAGTACTGGGGAGGCAAGGCTAAGCCCGAAGAAATCCCGGATGAAGAGTGCGAGAAGCTATATAGTGAATTACGCACCTACTTGAAAGGAGTATACAAACAAATAAGCGAGATTAAAAAAAGAGCCGAGAAAAAATATTACTGTAAAAGCTCCAAGAAAAAAGAGTTTACCGAGGATCTCGATGACGCAGCGGAAGATATAGTGGACAAACTAAATAGCTTTCATTGGACTCTGTCCAGATTTGGTAAAGACTATGCTCCGAGCTCAAAAATTGGATGTGGAGGTGGTCACATTGAAAGCGAGAAAAAAAGTAGAGAAGAATGTCCTCATAGGCTTAATATTACTCGAACTGGGCACGCAATTCGGAATAAACTAGGCAAGGTAATGGAACCTAAAAAGTTAGAGGCAGGCTCATGAGTGATTATTTTTTCGTAAAAGAAAACCAAATTACACCAATTTATGCAGTTCCTGATGAATATGAAGAAGCGGCATACAGCACAATATTTACTTTTCCATGTGGCCCTGTGCCTGTTTTAGCAAAATATAAGCCAGACGAAAAGTATATAATACCAGATGTTATAATGGAGCCTGATTTTTCCATATCTAGAAATATATATGATAGATTGAATATTGCAAACTTGTATGGTTCTAACTGGATACATATCAAATTAATTGATAAAGGTGAACATGATTTCATGATGTTGCAGTTAGCAAATGAACAAGATGTCATCTGTCATGAACAGAGTAATTTCAAAAGGTTCAAACGCGGAAATATCTCAGGTATGAAAAAAATCGTCATTGATCCTCAGAAAATTTTATCAATTCCTCTTCAAAAAAGACTAGTATTTAGAGACTCGGCTTGGGGATTTCACACATTCTTTCACAAAATTATAGTAAAAGAAATTGAATCAACAACTCCCAATGGTGTTGAATTTATACCAATAGAACACTTTAATGAAGCGTGGGCCGGTTGATATGTATATCAAGTTTAATAAAGATAATATTAGTAAATTATTACCTGAAAAAAGACCAGGTATGATTTTTTCGAACCCTGATTTGTTTGTTATTTTCAATGATAATATCCGGTTTGTAATTTGGGAAGAAATTTTAGACAAGTTAAATAAAATTTGGCTAGAAGGAAAAGATACTTGGGATAGTAATTTTGATTTTGGTAGTCACCCTGATGATTATGACAGACAGTTTGATGACTATAAAACAATTGAATTATTGCAATTTCCTACAATCACGAACTTAGACACCGAAGAAAAACATGCTTTTGCTTTTAACGAAAATAATGAGTTGTATATTAGTGAAGACTTCGTTAAAGACTTAAAGTCAGCAGGTTGTGTTGATGTTTGGTACGATACAACAGCGCCATACGGTCGATATTAGATTGTTACCATGAAAGATAACAAAGCGCCAAAAGGCGCTTTGTTAGTAATTGTCGAGAGATATTTTGTCCCTATGTTCGATGTCAACTTCTCCAAAATCAAAGCCTGAGAATAAGTTAATAAAAAGGATAGTTGATGAAGTTTGCAATAATTTCAGAAAATTTCAACCGAAGCACAACACAATTTCAATGTGTTGATAACAGAGAACCACTATATAGCAAATCCGAATATGAACCTACGAGCTCGAAATCACCAATAGTGTGGGAAGCTCTGAACGGTTCGACTAAGCAAGTTGGAAATATAGCCGATAATGGGGATCTTTGTGTTACCAAGGAGTTTGCTGAGATCGTGATGAGCTTTGACCCTTATGGTATAGAGTGCTACCCAGCGACACTAAAATTAAGTGATGGCTCGTTGACTGATAGATATTTACTTGCTCTTAACAATGTTATTGATGTTATTGACGATGTTAAGTCTCGAACTAGAAAATCTCCTAAGAGAAACAAAATCCTTGTTATGGAGTTGTATTTGTCAAAAGATAAGCTAGTACAAATACCTTTCCAAAAACGTATTTTGTTTAGGGTGCAAGGCGCTGATACTGCGACAGTGTTTTGTGAGGAAATTTACGATCTAGTAGCTAAAGATGACCGTTATTCTGATTTGAGGATGTTTAAGCTAGATTGCAATCAAGAAGTACCGAAATATTGAGGCGATAATGAAAAATCAATATAGTGTTTTATCAAAGCAAAACTTAACAGAGTTTCCATTTCAACAAACTCCAAAGCCAATTGTACCTGTCGAACCAGACTTATTACTGGAAATGACTTTTTCACCAAAGCTTTTTGTTATTGGTGATATCGCAGAAAAAGTTGAAAATTTAGTGGTGCATGGTGTGGAATGGTTAGATGCTCGTGTTGATTGCTCTCCAAGTCAGCCATCGGGCGATCAAATTAAGGTGTATGAAGACTATCGGATGCCTTACATTCACCAAACTTACAAATTGACCAATCAAGAAAAGCAATTTGGTAAGTTAAATTGGATCGATGCTGAAAATACTGAGTTTGATTTTTCTAAGTTAGAGAGCATTCCACTAGAAGAAAGGCTGATCTTCAAACTAGAAGAAGATTATGGTTTGGTTTTTATTCACCAAAGCGTGATTGATTTACTTAAGCAACATGTTAATGATGTTTGGGTTCGAGATGTATAAAATGAAAGCGCCTGAGGCGCTTTTTTTTAAGTCATACTGGTTACGTTAACTTCTGATACATAGCAATAGTTAAGCACTTAGATCTTTTCAATCTCGGGCAGGGTGTATACCTTCATTGATTCAACGTTAGGTTGATAGACACGTAATAAGAAAGACCAGTTGTCTTTAGGGGTGTAAGCAAAGTTTACGTTATTACCATCCGCATGTTTTTTACAGTCTAAACCACCGAATACCACCGTGAATGTACCGTCTTCGTTTTGCGTCAGTCCTTGATTGGTCGAAACGATGTTATTCTCGTTCGACATGAGATAACCTTTTGAATCGTAGACAGTGATTGAGTAATAACCTAGGTCACTAGCTAATTTAGGTGCTTCGTATGTCGCTTGGTAACATTGTTCACCTTTGGCATTCTCTAGTGCGTAAGGTGCATACATTGCGGTGTCAGCTGTCGATAGGCCGAACGCTCCAGCAATTGTGTAAGTAGTCTTTTCCCAGTCAGTCACATCTTGCGCTCGGTATTGAACTGTATCGTATGTGTCATTTAACTTATCGTATTCTGGCATTAATGCAGTACGAACTGCTTCCATAGCCTCAGTGTTTGGCTTTGGCAATCCTTCAAGATCTTGACCACCACCGATAATTTTCACTTTCGGCTGAAGCTCTTCTGTAATCCGTTTAACGTTTTGTTTTGTTCCATCTGTCGCAAAACGCAAGCCTATCAGCACATATTTTGTATCGAACATTTCAGGAGTGAACTCGTAAGTTCCTGCGCCAACCTTATAAAATGGTTGAGTGTGGTTCATATCTTGAAGGTGAAGTGTAACCAATTTCCCATCGTTCTCAGGTACAACGACTGTAAATGGTTTGGAGGTATCGATAACGCCCATTGAGTACAAGTGATCAATGGATGGTGATACAACCCAGCGAGTGTCTTTGTTCGCCAGTTCTTTGAAGTGATGAAGGTTGTTTAAGCCTAACTTAAAGTTGCGAGCAAAATTGTCAGCAAACCAAATGCCTTCTTGGTTTATGTACTCATGCACCGTCATACCATGATCTTCTGGGTTTACCGCCCACGAAGAAGAGTCAATGTTAGCAAAGACGTCTTCAATTGATTTATCTTCATTGTTAAAGCTGGTTGTGGACGTTCCTGCAACCGTAGAGAAAGACGTGACCACTAATAAAGAAAGTAGAGTTTTTTTCATTTTTAAATACCATATTCTGTTTTATTAAGTTGAGGTAATGGTAAGTAAAAGTTTGGTATTTATGAAATGACTATATAGAATCACAGGTATGACAAATATGTTATACCTGTGAGGTTGGTACTTTGAAAGCTGCGCTAAACAAGATCGATTTGAACCTACTTAAGGTTCTACATGTTTTGATAGAAGAGCAAAATGTTACCCATGCTGCGGAGCGACTTTTTCTTGCTCAGCCTTCTGTGAGTCGGAAGTTACGGAAACTTCGAGAGCAGCTTGATGATGAGCTCTTTGTTTCGACTCCACAAGGAATGAAACCTACCTACAGGTGTAATCAAATCGCAGAGTCACTCCCTGACTTAATTGCGCTGCTAGAGAAAACATTAACTCCGGTAAAGAAGTTCGACGCGTACAGCCACGCTGGGCATATCTCTTTGGCCATTAATCCGCTTTTAGGACAGTCATTGCCTCATATCTTGTTTCTATTCCTTGCCAAGCATGCGCCGAACGTGACATTTTCTTGCCACATATGGAACCAGAATACGCTTGATAATTTAGCGAAAGATAACATTCAGTTAGGCATTAATTACGACGTCCCAATAGGCAGCAAGGCCATATTGCATAAACATTTGGCCGAAGATCACTTTAAGTTGTATGCGAATAAATCCCATCCTATTCATCTGAAGAAGATTGTAGAATTTGAATATCTTTCAGAATGTCGATTTGCAATTGCACAGTTGGCTGAGTGGAATGAAAAAGAGGGGATGATGGAAAACATGTTGGTGCAAAGAGGATTGAATTATAACGAAGTCTTTCGTTCCGAAATAATCTCAAATGTCGCAGCTGTGGCAGCGCAAACCGAGGCTCTATTTCCAACTTCAGAACTGTATATCGATAATACACATAACCTAGTTGAAGTTAGTCATGCGAGGCTCCCATCATTCAATAGCAAGCAGATTTTGCTTTATCAACACAAAAAAAGGGAGTCAGATCCTTTCTACTTGTGGCTACATGAAAACATAGTCCAGTTGGTTGATGGGTTAGGTTAGTTGTCCTCCTGGCAACTGTTTAACTCGATACATCGCTTTTTCTTAGAGTGAGCGCCATCACCAGGTACTTCAAGGATATTTCAACGAGTTTGTTTCAGTAAGTTCGGGGGTAATTCTCTATCTGTAACCGTTGATAAACTTAGCTCGGCGGCAACGAGCTCATGTGTGTTTGTATTGACTGCAATATGAAGCTTTCGCCAGACTCTACGCTTCCCATCCGTCCCGTGTTTTTTGACTTTCCATTCACATTCACCATAAACCTTAAGGCCAGTAGCATCGATGGCTAGGTGCCGTATTGCTCCTCTAGCTTTAGTCTTAAATGAGGCCTCAACTTGCTTGGCTCTACGAATGATGTAGGTGTAATGCGGACAACTTAACGGCACATGGGCTAACCAAAATATCGAGACTACAAATCCTTGCAGCGCTGTCAGTGGCATAGAGAAAACTCGTTTCACCATGAGTGCTGTCGTGATAGCTAAATCATTGAACCGACATGGCCTAAACGAGCGCTTATTCTGTTTGCTCTGCGTCCACCCGACTATTGTCTCTTTATCAATCCAAAAGGTCAGAAAGCCTCGATTAATAAATGATTGGTTGTATTGTAACGAGGTTTAGGCACAGAGCTACGAGAGGGGGTGGGCGTAGCTGAACAGGTCGTAGGTTCTAGGTTTAGTTCGATTGAATTACACAACAAAGCCAACTCTCGATATGGAATAGAACGCTATCTAGATAATGAAGAATAATAGGCAGCAATATCTTTTAAATCTTGTTCAGAAAGTCGACTTAATTGAGCCTTCATCATGTCAGCGTAGGCACCTTCACGTTGGTCGTTCTTATACATTGTCATAGTATTGAACAAATAGAGGCGGTCTTGCCCTTTAAGGTCTGGGGAGTTTTTATTCGTGTTGTCGCCAGCAACTGAATGGCAAAAAACACAACTCGGGGATTTCAGTTTACCGAGTTCTGGATCACCAAAGTTGTCTGCGTGAAGTGTGAAAGAGAGGGAAGCAGTTAGTAAGATTAGATACTTGTTGTACACGTATATACTCCTGTGAAAACAAAAGTATAAAGGTTCCCCTTAGGGGAAGCTCAAGTATTAATAGCGATAGATGAGAACTTTGCTGAGAGTTACAGCGCTTTTTCTAATTCCGTTAGGAATCGAGCAATGTCTTCTGTACTAATATCACGGTGAGTAACAAAGCGAACAGGATTACCTGGTGACATAGTAATACCTTGTTCACCTAGCTCTCGTGCGATGCGGTTGATATCTACTGATTCATCTAATTTAGCAAACACAATGTTAGTTTGGATGAAATTAGGGTTAACAGAAAAGCCTTCTAGCTTGTTTAAACCAATCGCTAGATTTTTTGCATTGTCGTGGTCAGCTTTAAGTTGAGCCACGTTCTCCGTGAGCGCCATTTTCCCTGCTGCGGCAAGAATACCTGCCTGACGCATACCGCCACCCACCATTTTACGTAGGCGGCGTGCTTTGGCGATGTACTCTTTACTACCAAGAAGTAGTGAACCGATTGGAGCGCCTAAACCTTTCGATAAGCAAATCGTCATAGAATCGAAGTGTTGTGCGATCTCTTTAATGTGAACATCTAACGCGACTGCCGCATTGTAGACGCGCGCTCCATCTAGGTGCATTTGCAAGCCATGTTGGTTTACGAACTCACGAGCTTCCGCTAAATAAGACATTGGAAGTACTTTACCATTAATCGTATTTTCTAAACTAAGCAGCTTAGTACGTGCAAAGTGGCTGTCGTCTGGCTTAATCGCAGCAGCAAGTTTTTTAAAATCTAACGTGCCATTTGGGTTGTTTTCAATTGGCTGAGGTTGAATAGAACCAAGTACCGCAGCGCCGCCAGCTTCGTACTTATAGTTGTGCGCCTGTTGGCCACAAAGGTATTCGTCACCACGCTCACAGTGCGCCATTAAACCAAGTAGGTTAGCTTGCGTGCCAGAAGACGTGAACATAGCGGCTTCAAAGCCTGTTTCGTCTGCTGCCCACTGCTCAAGCTCGTTTACTGTTGGATCGTCACCATATACATCATCGCCGACTTCTGCGTTTGCCATTACATCGCGCATTGCTTGTGAGGGTTTAGTTACGGTATCAGAACGAAAGTCCATGTTTCTCTCCTAGAGTATTATAGGTAGCCGCAGAGTTGGGCTTTACTTAAACAAGCGATAGTTTTTGTATCGGTGATTTGATCGTGTCGTATTTTGTTGTGTAGTTCTTCTAAGCTCAGCTCGATCACTTCTATGACTTCATCTTCATCACATTCAAAGCGGGTAGTGAGGCTTAGGTCTTTTGCGACAAACAGATACTGTATTTCATCACAGAAGCCAGCCAAAGGGGTGACTTGCCCTAAACTTTGAAAAGAAGTTGCACTGTAACCTGTTTCTTCTTCCAGTTCGCGCTGCGCGCATTCAAGAGGTGTCTCATCAATTTCCATAGTGCCTGCAGGTAACTCTAGAAGCCACTTTTTGAGAGAAGGGCGAAATTGATTAATGAGGATAATCTTTCCAGACGAAGTGATAGGAAGAATAACGGCCGCGCCAGGGTGGTTGATTGTTGTATGTTTTACCATGACGTTCGTAGGGAGCGTCACGTTCTCTTCTATAAGAGAAATACTTTTCCATTGATGGATAACTTTACTCATGCAGTCTGGCCACATTCCTTGCCAATTTGTCGATAACTGAAGACGTGCACCACCATAACGTCTATGGTGTCGAAAATAAAAGAAAAATTGGGTTTAGTTATAGATTTCGTTTTGCGCCGTTCGTGATGTTACTCTCATATTTGGAATCTATGATTACATGAAAATTACGACCCTAACCATCTGATATAAATGCAACTCAATAATAAAATACACTTGTAACAAAGTGCTAACAAATGTATAAAAACATATCTACACTATCAACAGTTAAAAGATTTCCGGAGTAACGCATGAACCCTTCTATTTCCTCACATGCTGACAAAGCGCTACTCTCTGAAAGAATCAATAAATTAGCGCATGCTCTATCCGATGGTGTCTATGAAAGAGAAGACACGATTAAGCTCTGTTTACTGGCGGCTCTCGCCGGCGAAAGTGTATTCCTATTAGGCCCTCCGGGCATCGCAAAAAGTCTTATTGCTAAACGCTTGATCCAAGCTTTTGACAATAGTAGCTATTTCGAATATTTGATGACACGTTTCTCTACGCCAGAGGAAGTGTTCGGTCCGCTAAGTATCCAAGAATTAAAAGATAACGGTCGTTATGTAAGACTGACTGAAGGGTACCTACCAACTGCACAAGTTGTGTTCCTTGATGAGATCTGGAAAGCAGGCCCTGCAATCCTAAACACACTGCTTACTGTAGTGAACGAAAAAACCTTCAAAAACGGCAGCGACATTGAGCGTGTACCAATGCGCTTGTTGGTATCTGCATCTAATGAACTTCCAGACGAAGACAGCGGCCTGGAAGCGCTTTATGACCGTATGTTGGTTCGTGTGTTTGTAAACCGTATTCAAAACAAACAAAACTTTAAATCGATGCTGACGACTGGCACATCTCAAGAAGCTGTTATTCCAAAAGGCTTGGCGATCACTGACATTGAATACCATCAGTGGCAGAAAGAGCTCGACAAGTTAGAGCTGACCGATAACTCGTTTAACAAGCTGTATGAACTGAAAACCATGCTTGAGGAAACAGTTAAGAAGCAAGGTTCTGCATCAGAGTCTGATTTGTATGTATCCGACAGACGTTGGAAGAAGGCCGTTAAGCTATTGAAAGCGAGCGCCTTCTTTAGCGGGCGAGATAGCGTGAACCCGCTAGATATCATGCTTCTGCAAGATTGTTTATGGCATAGCCCAGAATCACGAGATGTGGTACGTAGCGTGGTTAAAGACTTTGCATTGAACCGTGCGTTCGATCAGCAAGAGTCAAAAGCGCAAATCGAAATGTCTCGTGAAGAGTTAGAAGAGATTCAAGACGATGTTGAATCGACGCTATCTGTTTCGCTTTCTATGGAATCAACCAGCGGCTTGTTGCGAAAAGACGTTTACCAGAATGATATCAAGAACGCGAAAATGTACAGTGTGGGCAGTGCTTACAATCTAGTGAAACTGGTTATGCTGCAAAGCAACATGTCGGTTTCTGAATCTGAGAAAGGCGATAGCCGTTGGGTATACGTAGCCAAAGACGATTTTGATCGTGTTCTTAAAGAAGGTCACGGTGATATTTACGGTTACGTAAACGAAAATAAAAACCTATGCCGTTTAAAACTCGACCTAGATGCATCGAACCAGTTAGTCATTAAAGATATTGCTAATCGTTCTGTACTGGTGAGTGTGGTTACAACTGACGGTTTAGACCAAGAACTGTACAACAAGTGGTTGAGTGGCGCTGAGAAAGCCTTAGAACAGTTAACTGAAGCTGAATTCAAGTTAAAACGCGTTCGTACTGAATTCCATGATGCATTACCTCATAACTATATTGACCCTGATTTACCAAAAGCGATGGAAGCAAGTTTGCAATCGGTAACGCAAGATCTTGAAACCACGAAAGTGAAGAGTGCCAAGATCGCTCAGCGTATTAAGTTTATGAGCCAGTACTTCGAGTAAGAGGAGAGCATATGTTAGGAGCAGACGGCTTAAACCTCGCTTTGATGGTAGCTGATTCCGGAATCATTGATACCGCGATGAATGATCTCATCGCTCGTTCTCAAGTCATGATGGCTGCAGAGAACAAAGGTGTGAAAACATCAGTGAAAAACCACTTAGTCAAATGGCGCGGTAAAGTAAAAAAACGCGTCACCAAGGTGTGTGAAACTGATCGATTCCAAGAGGAAATCGCCCTTTATCAAGAAGTGATTTACTGGGATGAACCTCAGTTCTTTGATGAGATAGACAGTGTTATCAAAAAGCTCGAGTGGCACTCAGCGTTTTATCTACAAGCTCGACGCCTTATGGAGAACAACAAGGGTGTTTATAACGCGATGTTTCCACACTACTTTTGCGACCAATGGTACCAATCACTTTCTGATGCGATTAAACAAGCTCAAGTAACTGAACTTGAAACAAGCAAAGAAAAAGTCTTAGCCGATCTTTATCAGCGCATGGAAACCATGAAAAACATGGATAAAGTGACTGAGTCGGGTGATGAAGGCAGTGTAGGGCGCTTGTGGGACATGGCTTCTGCCAAATTAAGCAAAACAGACCTTACCATCATGAAACGTCATGCTGAGTTCTTGAATAAGCACAAGGGCTTGCAAGAGATCGCTGAAAAGCTAGGCCGTATGGCTGGTGAGGAAGATGATCCTTCGCTACACAAAGCCCCTGTAGAAGAATTGCAGGTGGTTGAAGAGAAAAGCGATGAAGCGGTCGATGATATTGTCGGGATTCATGAAAGTGATGACCTTAACAAGATGCTGCCAAACGAAACCATGTTCTTAGCTTATCCTGAACTTGAGGTTATCTTTTACAAGCACTTGGCCGACAAGCGTTTACTGAGCTATCGCTCGCAAGGTAAATCACGCACGTTACGCAAAGTGAAGGCGCAAAAACCAGATAGCAAGAACATCGATATTGAAAAGGGCCCGTTTATAGTCTGTGTGGACGCTTCGGGTTCTATGAGTGGTTTCCCTGAGCAGTCTGCTAAAGCAATGGCTTATGCCTTAATGCAAATTGCTCTTGCAGAAGAGAGAGACTGTTATGTGATTCTTTTTTCTTCTGAGCAGATTACCTATGAGTTAACAAGGCAAGATGGCCTACGTGAAGCGAGCGACTTCTTAAGTTACTCATTCCACGGCGGTACGGATTTGGAACCTGTTCTCATGAAGTCGATTGACCTAATGACTGGTGATAAATACAAGAATGCCGATTTAGTCGTACTTTCTGACTTTATTGCGCCGAAACAATCAGACGAAATGATTGCTCAGGTTGAAAAGTTGAAAGAACACAAAAACCGTTTCCATGCGGTTAGTCTTTCTAAGTATGGCAACCCTCAACTTATGACTATGTTTGACCACTGCTGGGCGTATCATCCGAGTCTTGTCGGTCGTTTCATGAAGAAGTGGTAGCGCTAGAACATCTTGTTTAACTCGATTTTGCTGTGTGTTTTTTGATTAAAGAGATCGAACATGCAGCAATTTGATTTAAATGTCAGCAAACGGAATTTAAATTCACTTTTTTGTTTGACTATCTCCCCTCAATCCGTAAAGTAGGCACCCGAACACAGCGGTGCGGCTTACTTAAGTCCCTAAAGTGTTGAATTAAAAAAGGCGCCTTGGCAGAGTGGCTATGCAGCGGATTGCAAATCCGTGGACCTCGGTT